>DATBVH010000684.1:0-9604 GCA_036515395.1 Candidatus Angelobacter sp. | reverse complement strand
CATTCATCTTCTTGAAGTGATCGATATCCACCATGATCACGGCCATACGGCCCTGGAATCGGCTAGCGCGCTCCAGCTCTTCCACAATACGCATCTCGAAAAAGCGGCGATTGTGGATCCCCGTTAGGCCATCCACATAGGCAAGCTGCTTCATGCGGTCAAAGTTGTGCGCGTTCTGTATAGCAGCCGCGCAGATGTCCGCTACGGATTCCAGTGGCTGAACATCATCGTGATCAAACGAGTTTTTCCGGGCGCTGTCCAGCGCCAGAACACCAAGCTTTTCACCAAAGATGACCAGCGGCACGCACATTTCCGACTGCGTTTCCGCAAAGCCTGCTATATAGCCCTCAACGCCATGGACGTCATTTTCAATCACGCTTCTTCCCGTCGCCAGAGCTCGTGCTGCCAGCCCGGCGCCGGGTGAAAGAATCTCTCCCATGGAAAGCTTCGCTGTAAGCCGGCCTTCATGCGCGCGTACCCGCAGGCTGTCGCCTTCCGCCAGCAGCACGGCGGCATGGTCAATGCCAAATAAATCCATCAGCAGGCGGCAAACTACGGTGAGCAGTTCATCCAGGTCCAGCACGCGCGTGGTCTTCTTGGCTACGGCATTGATGGCTTCAAGCTGTTTTGTCCGGCGACGCTCCGCAGAATACAGCCGGGCATTTTCCAAAGCCATTGAGGCCTGCGTGGAAAACAGCGTGAGCAGATCAATTTTTTCCAGATCAAAGTAGTCGACTTGGTCGCTTTGAAAATCCAGCACGCCCACGACCTCATCGCGGACCATCAGCGGGATTGCCACTTCAGACCTGGTTTCCTCCACCTTCCGCAGGTAACGCGGATCTTTGGCGACATCAGGCGCGTACACCGGCCGTTTGATTTCCGCCGCTGCCCAGGTCAATCCCTTGCCTTTGGGGACTCGGAAGCCTACATCGAGATTGCTGCGGCCAAGATGGGCGCGGACCTGCAGCTCCTGCCCGGATTTGTCCATCAGAAGCACGGCCCCGTTCTGCAGCTGGAAAAAGTCGCGAATGATGGTGAGAATGCGGTTCAGCACCTCATCCAGATCAAACGTAGACAGGATTGCCTGACTGGCGTCATACAAAATAGCTATCTTTTGCATCGACTCTAGCAAGACGAATCCTTCTCCAATAATAAAAATTTGGACTACGCGGCTCCCGGCGGGATGGCTTTACCGTCTGCCGGTGGGGGATGTGAGCACGTTCAACCTGGTATTCAGGGTTAAGTAATTTTATAGCGAAAAGGCAGCGGAATGAAAGGTGATTTTAGTCACACTATGTATGTCTTTGGTCATTAGGCAATATCCGCGATTTTTCAGGCCCAAAATGACACTTGAAGACAACAAGACCATGGAATTTGCAGAAATTTTACTTGCAAATCTCTTCAGTAACCGGAGTTGTCTTTTGAACGTATGACCGGATAGGACTTCGTGGCGAGGGATCGACCAAGGAAGTTATTGCTCCAGCCAATTCCACCTATCGTTTTAGCAGATCCATTGGCTCACGCACGTCCGTCACACGGAAGTATTTTGCCAGCGACGGATGCTTCTTTGCCACTTCCTCATACATGGCGTAAGCCACGTTCCGGTAAGAAAAGTGTCCCGCCGCGCCGCTGCGTAGCTCGGAAATATACAGCGCCTCGGCAAAATCCATTTTGAACAATGTCCGCTTGCGAAATGCCATGGGCAACAGATAAAGCCCTGCGTGCGTTCCGGCCGCATTACACTTGTCGCTCGCCTGGATTGCTTTCTGGATCGCCGCTTTATAACGTGCATCCAGTCCTGCTTCCTTAATATCAGGTGGCGTGTCATAACCGTGATGGCGCGTGAAGCCCTGCTCAATCTGCGTGCAGCGGCGGTGGCGATGCATGTCGCGGAAGCCGCCTATATCCATCAGGATGTCAAACTTAAACTGCTGCCCGGCATGGAAGCTCCGCAACAACTCATCGTGCCGTCCGCGATGCCGCATGCCCAAGTCGATAATTTCGCCGCGCTGCTTGGCCGTAAGAGCCTGCGCCCGCTCTGTAACTTGCCGGTAAGAGTGATGACAGGCCGAGTAAAGCAGCGTTGCCGCCATCTCCACTTCGAGTGGTCCGTCCTCTACAAGGTCCACCAGCTTTGGCGATGCTTCCAGCGGCACGCCTTCCATTAGTTCGGCGGCGGCATGCTCCAACTCAGTTCGCGTCTGGCTTTCATAAGCATTGGCTTCGGCGTACTTAACCAGCGTTGGCGCTACGCGCGTGGGACGCAGAAGTTGTTGCTCTGCCTTCGCGCCCAGATCAGGATTGACTGCCTTGATCTCTTCCACCAGCGCGCGGATGGATTCTGCCTGGACGTTGTAAGAAGGTTCGCGGGCCGCGTCTTTCAACAGCGCGCCCAGATGGCGGACTTCAGCATAGGGACTCGATAGGAGCCGCGCGATCTGCGTCTCCAGTGTCCGCGCGTTGACGATCTGGCCCAGCGACGTGTTCGTTGCCAGCGGCAGCAGGTAGCGTGAATTGTCGAAGGCCCGTGCGCGCAGCGTGCGCGTGTACTGGTCTTCCGCCATTTCTTCCGGACGCGGAATTTTGCTGGTGTAATGCCGCAGCATCTCCTGCGTGAAGGCCTCATACTCGGCAAAAAGAAAATCGATGGTGGCGCAATAGTCGCTGCGGGCAGCGGCATCTGCTCCAAAGTCGGGAATAAAGTAGCCGCTCTTCTTGAAATTCTGGTAGCGCGTGGAGCGCTCCTGTCCGTCCCAGCGCTGCTCATCGACGAGAATAATCGCCGCCAGAATCGACAGCTTCTCAATGGCAAACGCCAGATGCGCCAGATCGGCAATCGAGCGGTGTCCGTACTGGAAATAAAATGTGTTGAGAAACTGCTCAGCCTTCTGCTCGCTGATCTCCTTGAGCGACTCCTTCATGGACAGCGCCGAGCGCGAATACTTGGCCATGGCATAGGCCTGTACCTCAGGCTCGACCCCGTGCACGGCAAACACGTTGACCTGCGGGCCGGAACTGGCCCCGTTCTTTTCTGTTGTGGCAGCCGGCTTGGAGGTGATGGGATCGGGCATGAGAAGTAAGGCTGATTTTATTCCATTCTAAGAGGCGCTGAATTTCTATTTCTGCTCGATTTCATGAGCAATTCTGTTGTCCCAAAAATATTGGGTTTCCGGCGGGCTTATCCACAGCCTTGCCCCTTTCTCCGCCGCCGCGCGAGGTGATAAAATCTTTGAAATCCACTCCTCGGAGTTCCGATGCAGGCTATCCTTGCGCTGGAAGATGGACGAATCTTCAGCGGCATAGGCCACGGCGCGAAAGGCGAATGCTACGGGGAAGTCGTTTTTAATACTTCCATCACCGGCTACCAGGAAATCTTTACCGATCCTTCTTATGCAGGGCAGATTGTTATCCTGACCAATCCCCAGATCGGCAATTACGGCACCAACCCAGATGATAACGAGGCCACGCATCCTTACATAGAAGGCCTTGTCGTGCGGGAGTTTTCACCCATCAGTTCCAATTGGCGCTCGCAGCAGGTGACTGACGAGTATCTGGAAAAATTCAAAATCCCTGTGATCGCCGATATTGACACGCGCGCGGTGGTCCGCCACCTGCGCACCAATGGCGTCATGCGCGGTGTAATCTCTTCCATCGAAACCGACGCCGAGAAACTCGTTACCAAGGCCCGTGCCCTTCCCAGGATGGACGGCACTGATCTGGCCAAAGTCGTGACTACCAAGCAGCGTTACCAGTGGGACACCGGCACACGATCACACGAGCCGACGGAAGTTGTCGGCGTAAAAGACCTGCCGCCCAGCAAGCACGTGGTGGCATACGACTTTGGCATCAAGCAGAACATTCTCCGCATGCTAGTGGATCAGGGCTGCCGGGTGACAGTGGTCCCAGCCATGACCTCTGCGGAAGACGTGATGTCGCTCAACCCTGACGGCGTTTTTCTTTCCAACGGCCCCGGTGATCCCGAGCCTTGCACCTACGCTGCGGACAATATCCGCCGACTCCTGGGCAAGACGCCGATCTTTGGCATCTGCCTGGGACATCAACTTGTTGGGCTGGCGCTGGGCGGCAAGACGTACAAGTTAAAGTTCGGCCACCACGGCGGGAACCATCCGGTAAAACAGCTTGAAACCGGAAAGATCGAGATCACAGCGCACAATCACAACTTCGCCGTTGATCCGGATTCGCTGAAAGATTCGGAAATTCTGAAAACGCACATCGACCTGAACGACAATACGCTTGAAGGCCTGCGACACCGCACGCTGCCGCTGTTCACCGTGCAGTATCACCCGGAAGCCTCGCCCGGCCCGCATGACTCGCATTATCTGTTCAAGGATTTTATGGGTTTAATGGAGGAGTGGAAGGGGAAATGAGAATCCACCACGGAGGCGCGGAGACACGGAGAAAAAGAAAGACTTGCCGCAGATCAGCCCAGATAAACGCTGATCCGAACGAGCTGACCGGAATGAATTTTCTGATCAGTGTCGATCTGCATTTATCAGCGGCAAATATCTCTTGCATGTCTCCGTGCCTCTGTGTCTCCGTGGGTTTAACTTAATATGCCACGCCGTAATGACATTGCGAAAATCCTGATCATCGGCTCCGGACCGATCGTTATTGGCCAGTCGGCGGAGTTCGATTACTCCGGCACGCAGGCCTGCAAGGCGCTCAAGGCGGAAGGCTATGAGGTGGTGCTGGCGAACTCCAACCCGGCCACCATCATGACCGATCCGGAGATGGCGGACCGCACTTACATTGAGCCGCTAACCAAGACATATCTGGAAGAAATTATTCGCCAGGAATCAGAGATGCTTCGCGGACAGCCGGGTAAGTTTGCTTTGCTGCCCACCGTCGGCGGGCAGACCGCATTGAACCTAGCAGTCGAGTTAGCAGATTCCAGCATTCTTGAGAAATACAACGTTGAGCTGATCGGCGCGCAGCTTCGCGCCATCAAGATGGCGGAAGACCGGCTGCTCTTTAAAGACGCTATGACGCGCATCGGCCTCGACGTGCCGAAATCCGCGCTGGTCAATAATCTGAAAGACGGTCTGGACTTCTCCGGCAAGATCGGCTTCCCGCTCATCATCCGCCCGTCATTCACGCTGGGCGGCAGCGGCGGCGGCATTGCCTATAACCGCGAAGAGATGCTGGAAATCCTGGCCCGCGGCCTTGATCTTTCGCCGGTGCATGAAGTGCTGATCGAAGAATCGGTGCTCGGCTGGAAGGAATACGAGCTTGAGGTAATGCGCGACCTGGCCGACAACGTGATCATTGTCTGCTCCATTGAAAATTTCGATCCCATGGGCGTGCATACTGGTGACTCCATTACCGTGGCCCCGGCGCAGACGCTGACTGATCGCGAATACCAGCACATGCGCGACGCCTCTATCAAAGTCATCCGCGAGATTGGCGTGGAGACCGGCGGCTCCAATATTCAATACGGCGTGAACCCGACGAACGGGCGCATGGTGGTGATTGAGATGAACCCGCGCGTCTCGCGCTCGTCTGCGCTGGCGTCCAAGGCCACGGGCTTTCCTATTGCCAAGATCGCCGCCAAGCTTGCGGTGGGTTACACGCTGGACGAAATTCCCAACGACATCCCCAAGATGACGCCCGCCTGCTTTGAGCCAACCATCGATTACGTGGTGGCCAAGATTCCGAAATGGCAATTTGAAAAATTCCCCGGCGCCGATGAAGGCCTGGGCCCGCAGATGAAGTCCGTGGGCGAAGCCATGGCCATTGGCCGCACCTTTAAAGAAGCGCTGATGAAGGGCATACGATCGCTAGAGACGGGTAAAAAAGTTGGGGCAGAAAAAATTGAGCCGCGCATCCTCACGCAGCGGTTGGTCACGCCGCATCCGGAGCGTCTTACGTATATTCGCTACGCGCTGCATCAGGGGATGACGGTAAAAGAGCTGCACAAGATGACCAGCATCGATCCCTGGTTCCTCTATCAACTCAAGGAAATTGCGGCGATGGAAACGGAATTGGTCAAACTATCGCCAGACTCGCTAACGAAGGAAACTCTTGATAATGCCGACCGCCTGGGGCTTGAGATTACGCCCACCGAAGCGGAGCAGCTCAATGGCTCGCCACAGCTCACAAAAGAAAAACTGCGGCAGGCCAAACGTCTGGGAATCTCAGACGAGCGGATCGCGCTCTCCATCAAAACGGGCGTGCAAACCGTGCGCCGCATGCGTGAAACGCTGGGCATTCGTCCTGTCTACAAACTTGTAGACACCTGCGCCGCGGAATTTGAAAGCTATACTCCGTATCTTTATTCGACTTACGAAGAAGAAGACGAAGCGCCGCCCACGGAAAAGAAAAAGATCCTCATCCTGGGCAGCGGCCCCAACCGGATTGGCCAGGGCATAGAGTTTGATTACTGCTGCTGCCACGCGGCATTCGCGCTGCATGACGATGGTTTTGAAACCATCATGGTCAACTGCAATCCTGAAACGGTTTCCACCGACTATGACACCAGCGACCGCCTTTATTTTGAGCCGCTCACCTTTGAAGACGTGCTTGCGGTTTACCAGCATGAAACAAAGGGCGGCGCTCCGGTCGGGGTGATCGTGCAATTTGGCGGACAGACGCCATTGAATCTGGCGCTGCCGCTGAGAGGCGCAGGCGTAACGATCATTGGAACATCCCCTGAATCGATTGACCTTGCGGAAGACCGCAAACGTTTCGGCAAGCTTCTTGAAGAACTCGACATCCCGCAGCCTCCCGGCGCGATTGCCACCAGCGTGGAAGAGGCTGTGGCAGGCGCGCGCAAAGCCGGGTATCCGGTGTTGGTGCGGCCTTCGTACGTGCTTGGCGGACGCGCCATGGTGATCGCCTATGACGATGACAGCGTTGTCCGCTATATGAAAGAAGCGGTGGAATATTCTCAGCAGCGGCCTGTGCTGGTCGACCATTTTCTGGAAGACGCGGTTGAAGTTGATGTGGATGCGCTCTCTGATGGCGAGGACGTCGTCATCGGCGGAATCATGCAGCATATTGAAGAAGCCGGCATACACTCCGGCGATTCTTCCTGCGTGCTGCCCTCGGTCGGCCTGCGCAAGCCTGTTCTGGATACGATTCGCGAATACACATTCAAGCTGGCCCGCGCGCTGAAAGTCATTGGGCTGATGAACGTCCAGTTCGCCGTTCAAAACGAAAAGGTTTTTGTCATTGAAGTGAATCCACGCGCTTCACGCACCGTGCCATACGTTTCCAAAGCCACGGGTGTGCCGCTCGCAAAAATTGCTGCGCGCCTCATGACCGGACGCAAACTGCGTGAGTTCCTGCCTGCCAATGTTGAAAAAGGAATCGACCTGGCAACCGGCGCCGGATACTTTGTGAAATCTCCTGTCTTTCCCTGGAACAAATTTCCCGGCGTTGACACAGTCCTTGGCCCGGAGATGAAATCCACCGGCGAAGTGATGGGCTCGGCCGATACGTTCGGCGAAGCCTTTGCCAAAGCACAGATTTCCGCCGGACAGGCGCTGCCGACGCAGGGCACGGTCTTTATCAGCGTGATTGACCGCTACAAGCAGGAATCCATTGAGCTCGCCAAGCGGTTTGTTGAGATGGGCTTCAGCCTGGTCGCCACGCATGGCACTGCCGATCGCCTGGAGCGTGCGGGCCTGGTAGTGGACCGCGTTTACAAGGTCAAGGAAGGTCGCCCGAACGTGGTTGACCTGATCAAGGGTGATCGCGTTCAGCTTGTCGTCAACACGCCGCACGGAGCTGAGCCATGGTTTGACGAAAAAGCCATTCGCCGCGCTGCAGTCACCAACCGCATTCCCACCATTACTACCATGGCCGCCGCTTGGGCCGCTGCAGAAGGCATCGCCGCGTTGCAAAGGAATGAAGTGAACGTGCGCTCGCTCCAACAGTGGCACGGAGAAAGCATTCAGCAATCAGCCATCAGCACAGAAAGTAATTAGCACCTATCACCGCAAAGCGCGCGACGGACGCCAAGGGCCTGAGGAATTTCTTGCCGTGCCGACTACCTGTCGATTGCAGAGAACCGGGCCGCATAGACTAAAATCCTCTGTTTCATATCGTCGTCAGGAGATCACTCATGCATCGGCACGCCCATCTTTTATGCACTTTGCTTCTGTCATCCTTCTCTGGCTTGGCCGTATCGCAGGACAGGCCACTCCGCCCTGTCCATACTTTTTCCATCGTGGCATTTGATCCCGCCACAGGCGAGATGGGCGTGGCGGTGCAGTCGCACTGGTTTGCCGTGGGCGGAGAAGTCCCTTGGGCGGAAGCCGGGGTGGGCGCCGTCGCGACGCAATCGTTCATCGACCCCAGTTATGGGCCGCTTGGACTCAACCTGATGCGCGCGGGCAAGAGCGCGCCGGATGCGCTGCACGGTCTGCTGATCGCCGATGATGCCTGCAATGTTCGCCAAGTCGCGATGGTCGATACGCAAGGCCGCGTCGCCACCTTCACTGGCGCTAAAGACATAGAGCCCGCAGGTGGAATTGCGGGTGCATCGAATGGAAGTCCCATGCCCATCCAATGCGGAGGCCAGCCCGGTGGCGCAATACAGACTGGCAAGAACTATGCGGTCCAGGCCAATCTGATGAGCAATGACAGAATCTGGCCCGCAATGTCCAAGGCGTATGAGTCTACTAAAGGCGATCTGGCTGAGCGCATGCTGGCGGCGCTGGATGCTGCGCAAGCTGCCGGAGGCGACGTGCGAGGAAGGCAATCAGCGGCAATCGTGGTTGTGCCGGCCAAAGGCACAGGCAAGCCATGGCAGGATTATGTTTTCAATCTCCGCGTGGACGATAGCGCCGAGCCTCTCAAAGAGCTGCGCCGCCTGGTCACGCTCCAGCGCGCTTACAACCACATGAACGCCGGGGACAAAGCCGTTGAACTACATGACAATGCCGGCGCGCTGCGTGAATATGGCGCAGCCGAGCAGCTCGTCCCGGACAGCGCTGAGATGATTTATTGGCACGCGGTGGCGCTGGCCAACATGGGCCGCGTTGATGAGAGCCTGCCGCTGTTCAAGAAGGTTTTTGCCATGGACCGCAACTGGCTCGACCTGACGCCCAGGCTTCCCAAAGCGGGTCTGCTGCCGGATAATCCGCAATTGATCCAGAAAATTGTGGCGCAGGGAAAGTAAGGATTCGCTTATCACATCTACCTCAAATTGAAAGTTGGCAAACCGCAGGCAAACTGATTGCCCGAAGGATCTTTATGCCCGTTTGTGGAAAAGGATGTTCTTTCTATAGTGAAACTATTGCTGTGGATAGATTTAATAGATTGTTTTGAAACTAGTGCAATAGTTTGCGCCAGACTATGTAACTTTTTCGCGTGACATATCTCCCAAAAACATTTCATCAAATCCATAGATTAAAGAAAAATTAAAAAGGCTAACCGGGCTAGTCCGCGCTTGACAGCGGGGCAGAGTGGACGGAAAATCTTTAGCACCTTAGATTGTGGCCTCGCCCCATAAGCGCCCAGGTCCGCTTTGGAACGTGATGAGCCGGAAAGATTGTTGGCGGAGAACACATGGACAAGATAGAACCCAGTGCTGTGGCAGAGGCTCGCACTTCCGATGCCCGCGCGACGCGTCACGAAC
>DATBVH010000683.1:0-2439 GCA_036515395.1 Candidatus Angelobacter sp. | reverse complement strand
TACGAGGAAAAGGCTGCTCATTCAGAATTGAAAGCTTTGAAGTCAGAGAATATCACGCAAGTTGCATCACTGGAAACGCAGCGGAGCATGCTATCTCAAACTTCACTAGGGCTTTTTCTCCTCCGGACTTGCCTGTGTATTTGCCCCAGCCGCCGGTACCATAGCGCTGCCATTCGCTGTGCCGATGAGGCCATTATTCGTGTCGCGTACCGCCAGCCGCAGAAGATATTCTCCTGGTGGAAGGTCAAGTGTCTGGTTGCAGGGAAAGATCGCTCTCATTACCTTCTGGTATTGCTCAGGGGTGAGCGCTGCATTGAATGTGTTGCCTTGCAGTTTTATCGATTCGCCGGTCTTCGAGTAAGCGCGAACACCGCAATCGACCGCCGCATGCTGCAGTCCATCTGGTTTCAACTCGAAGCCAATTGCATGGGCGTCAACTCCAAAGTTGATCTGGATTTTGTTTCCATTCTGGGCTGACGGAGGAAGCACCACGGCCTGGAATGGCAGAGCTGTCGAGATCGGATTGGTGATATCCAAAGCGCTTCCCATATCCATGGCCAGAATTTTAGGGTCTTGCTTAGCGTATTCCTTAGGCTCAGCCGCGTAGAAACCCTGGCGGTAATGCAGCTTAACTCCTGGCCGATTGACCTTAACGGAGATTCTGCGGAAGCGGCCATCCCAATCTTTGTTTTCCGGATAGTAGCCCAAGGTGTAATAGGTTGAGCCGTCTTCCATGCTGTCACGAATGGCCCGATTCAGATCATTGGTGTTATAGAACGCCTTGCCTCCGGTTTGCTCTGCGACTGAATTCATTGTGGAGTGCGAATTCATTGCAGTTTCACTCGCATTGCTGATTTCAGAAGCCTGCGCAGATCCTGTCATCCCATTTCGGACGGCCCCACGCGCGCTGTTGCCCAGATAGTTGCCGTTGTTATCCGTATTGCTTAATGACGAATAAACGTCCCTATTGCCCACCGCGCCCGCATCGATTGGATAGACCGCAACCTGGGCGTTGGCCAGCAGATCGGAAGTATGGTTGATTTCTCCCTGATAAGTTTTGACAATGGGCAACTGCGACGCCGCAACATTGCTGCTGTTACGGCCTGTGGGGTCCGGGTCTGTAGGAATAAGATAGGCAGGAAAAGCTTCAGAAACCCATATCAGGTTTTTGCGACCTGGAAAGCCGGAGAGATTACGGGCAAGAGCACCGAGTTGTTCAATGGTCAGGCGAACGCGTTCATCCATCTGGTTAATGGCTTGCTCTTGTCCAAAGCGAAGGATCTGCTGCATCATCTCCGGCGGCGTGAATTGCATAGCGCTGGGAGGAATATCAAGAGCATTTGAACTCTCGGACCGAGCTCCTACTGCATTAAACTTCGTCTTCTTCACTGCCTCTTTCAGTAATGCAGGGTCCACCGTAAAGTCTTGCAACATGCGAAGTCGGGTTCCCATGGTGTAAACAGCAAGCGGCTGTCCAGCGGGAAGCTTTTCCAGAAATTTGAGCATCTGTTCGCGCGCATATTTCTGGTTCACATTGGATACGTTGATCCCATCCAGCAATAGCACGTTCAAAGCGCTATTGGTCTTGAATCGAGGCATATTGGAAATGCGATTGGCGGGCAGCGTGGCCGGAGTCAATACAGCCGGTTGTCCCTGTGGGCCTTGCTGAAAGTTAAAGACGCGGATCTTTTGCGGCTTGTTTTCTTCCTGCAAAATAAAATCGTCGGCCTTGAGATCGGCAACCGGAACTCCCTTGTGATCAAGCGCGATCACATCCACCACTACAAGCCGTGTCTTTACTTTCAATACCGCGGCAGTGCCTTCCACCTGCTCTGATTGTGGTTGAGCCGGAGTGGGAGCAGCGGCTTGAGACGCGGTGGCAGCTTCTCCGCCGGCAGGCGGTGCGGTCTGTTGCGCCAGTGTTACCGCTGAAAACGCCAGCGTGAAAACAAGAATACAAATAATACTGCCTGAAGAACGGCGCATGAGCGCTTCTCCCTGAGTTAACTGAACTGTGGACTAATATAGCTCACACGGATGGGTTTGGTTCGACGATTTGTATGGCTCTAGGACTTGCTGACCAGAGTTCAGCTTTCCACTCTGCCGGCAAGCACACGACTGTCGCCTACCTGAGTCGGCTACCAAAACGAGCAAGGGACAAGGCTTCTAACGTTTGGTCGCAGGCAGGTGAAATTCAACTCCATTGGCGGCATTGGCCTGCTCTGTTGCTGAAGCGTCAAAGTCGGCAAGCGGGTATTTATGCGCCGTTTGCTCATTGAAGATCCATAAGGTCTGGCCCGCAATAGCGTAACTTTTGGCCGAGATGCGGTGGCCATCGTTAAACACGAAAATCGTGGCTGCGGCTGGTTCCGTTGCGGATAGATTTGCTCCTGAGCCGGCACGGGCGCGGTCGTCATAGTAGCGCCTGTTTTCTTCGCT
>DATBVH010000682.1:0-2360 GCA_036515395.1 Candidatus Angelobacter sp. | reverse complement strand
TCGGCAGTTTTTGCGATCCTGATCGCCTCTGATATCGCCCATTCGTTTATCGATACGCATTCATTTCCGGAATGGAGAAGAAACCCAGCCCCTATTTCATTTCCCATGCAGGTTATGCGGGTGATTCTTTCTGTCTCTCTTGGTAGCCTCTATAGCTTCCTGATTTTTGCCGGTATCGGACTGTGGATGCCGCTCATTTTCCTGCCGATGATCTTTCTGGTGTGCTGCTTTATCGCGTGGCGGAATGTAAGCCTATGGTATGAGCAGGGAGAAGAGTTCGAGGAAATGCTGGCGGAAGCAGAACACCGTTCCGACACACAGGTTGCTCGCCCTCAAACGCGTTAAAAGTAAAAGTCAAAGCGTGTGCAGGTACGCCATCACTTGCTGCAACTCCTGCTGGTCAAGTTGATTTCCGAACGGGGGCATCATGCCTCGACCGCGAACAATGCTTTGCATCACGTGCTCATCCGTTACAGTCAGGCCGCTGGGCAGGTAGGGCTTCTGATACAGCTTTTTCAGCCCTGGTCCCTTGTTCCCGCTGGAAGAATAGGCGGGGTGGCAGTTAACGCAATAGATATTGAAGACCTTGCGTCCGTGGGATTGCTCTGCATTCAGTCCCAATTCGGCATCGGTCATTTTGGCGGGATCTTTGCCGCAACCGGACAGCAGTCCGGTCACTGCCATCATCAGAAGAATGGACGCTATTCGACTCAAGTGACTATTATGTCTGTAGCGTGGCGTTTTGAAAACCCCTGGAGACAAGTAGCGCCATTAAGTCCATGCCGGTTGAAATCAAGCGCGCCTATGACAAGCCTTCTCTCTCTGACGGCCAGCGTGTGCTGGTGGACCGCCTCTGGCCCCGCGGAATCAGAAAAGAGAAAGCCCGCATTGATCACTGGCTGAAAGAGCTGGCCCCCTCCGACGGCCTGCGCAAATGGTTCCATTCCAGCGCGAACTGGATCATCTTCAAGAAGCGCTACTTCAAGGAATTGAACACGCCTGAAGCTTCAGCCGATCTGGAAACCCTGTACGGTCTTTTGTCCGAATATGAACGCGTGACGCTGGTCTATGCGTCAAAAGATTCTGAGCGCAACAATGCGGTGGCGCTGAAAGAACTGCTGGATGGCATGAAGAAACCGCCTTCCAGCAGCGGTCCGGCCAGAGCCATGGCGGTGCCGCGACGCATGGCCAAAAGGCGTTCAAGCTGATGATTCTTCGTCCGCTTGATCCCGCTCTGGCCGCCGGCACTGAGTTTCTTCCGGCGTGGAGCGTGGTGGAACAATCCCAACGCCAGATCACCGATGATTGCTGGATGATTACACAGCCCTCTCATGCAGCGCTGGCCGGCGAATTTGCGGCCAGAATGGCAGGCGTAAACCTGCCGACTCTGGATGCCTCGGTCATACGCGCCATCGCACTGCACGACGCCGGCTGGGGCATGCCTGACGCTCAGGCAATCATGCAGAGCCGTTCTATCAGCCAGGGCGCGCCAAAATCGTTTGTTGCCTGCGGTGTAGGCGAGTTTGTGAATGCATGGGAGAAATCCATTGATGTGGCAGCCTCTGCAAGCCCTGCCGGTGGATTCATTGTGAGCCGCCACTTTGAGCGGATCGCTAAAGTGAACTCCCCTAAATCTTCGAAAGATGACAGCGAGACTATGGAAAGTTTTCTCCGGAACGAGGCTGCAAGGCAAACGAGACTAGCGGCAAAGCAAGAGCACACGCCGGAAGCACTGGAAGCGCTTACTGACGTTTTACAGTTCTGCGATCTGCTCTCGCTCTATGTCTGCTGTGGCGCGCGGCAAAACGTAGAGTTCCCGGAATATTTTGGAATCAAAGCGCGGCTTACCGTGGAGGCAAACAGCTACCGGCTCGATCCGATCTTGATTGAGCCGGGAACAGAATTTGTTGTCGCGGCATTGCGGCATCCGGCAACGAAAGAAGCATCGGGAAAAGAAATTGAGATCAGGATTGGGTAAAGGGATAGTGAGTAAATGAGTAATTTGGTAAATGAAAGATATGCGTTTTTCTGCTCCCTGAACGCGCCGCCTAACACGCAAATCCAAATTTTGAATTTACCAAATCACTAATTTACCCATTTACCAATTCATATCAATGTTTATGGTCCATGCCCGGCATATCCCCATGCTCTAAGCCCGGCTTATCTTTCAACTGGCGCTCAACTGACCAGATTTCATCCGGCGTTTTCTCCCACGGATACATGTGCACCATCCAGCCAAAAACGTGAGGCATAAAGGTGCCGCCGGCGGCTTCACAAGCTTCCTCCGTTGAGATGGAGCCGTTCAGTCCAAACCTGGCGTCTTTGCGCAACGCTTCAATCTCGCGGCCTTTGGGCGGCTT
>DATBVH010000681.1:0-12176 GCA_036515395.1 Candidatus Angelobacter sp. | reverse complement strand
CGCGACGGAACTTCCCCGCTTCATCGGTGGAGATGATGCACACGCCGGGAACACTCGGAGCAGCCTGATCATAGCTGACAGAGCTGACGCTGCCATCCTGCTTGGTGGTCTGCGTAACGCGGTCCAGCGTGTCATACAGATTTGTCGTGGTGCCATAGGTTGAGTCAGATGTAGAGAAGTAAGGATTGCTGACCTTCCACAGGTGACCGTCGAGGTCGAACGCGGTATCCACGTTGGCGGTCCCGCCGGGCAGCACGTGCTGGGTTTGATAAGTGCGGCCCAGACCGTCAAAGAAGTTCGTGGCGGAATCGCTCAGAGCAGTAGTGATTGACCTTGTCCGCTGAACACTTATGGGGAAGGCATTGGGCGCGGAGAAGTTAAAGCTCGTCTGGGCGCGCAAGCCGCCGTTGGCCGGATCTGGCGGGGCCTGCGCCGACGTGATGCGGAACATATAGTCATAGGCGTAAGTGCTGGTATGCGCCCCATCGCCTTGCGTGTTGCCGCTGGCCGGCGTCGTGGCGTTTTCATTGGTCAGGCTGGTCAGCACACCTGTATTGAAATCATAGGTACCGGTTACGCAATGTGTTACCGAGCCGGTTTGCGGCGAGCAAGTCTTCGTAACATAAGCTGAAGCGTATGCAGGGTCGTAGCTGAGCGTGGTGGTGTGCCCCAAAGGATCGATCTTCTGGTATGGCTCCCCAGTGTCATACCAGTTGGTGTGGCTGGAGATAAAGCTGTTGCTGGTATTCAGCCAGTGGCTGGCGGTGGTCTGGTTGCCGCGGACAATGTTGGGCGGCGAGACGTGCTGGTTCGTGACGTTGGCGGCGGTAAGGTATGCGGGTTCGTCGTAAAGGTAGTCGGTCTCCGCCATGCAATTCGCGGTGGTGATGGTTGTGATGGGACAGTTGGTTTTGATGTTAGCCGCGCCCAGGGGACTAATGACGACCGTGGAGGCAGGTAAATCCACCATGTGAGCATTAAGGTAATTGGAGTCCTTCTGCCATTGATAAACTGTGTCAGTTTCGCGAAGGAGAGGGCCGGGTGCGCCCAGGCCCCAGTCAAACTCTTGTTCCTTGATGACATTGCCGAAGATGGGCGAGTAGGAGCCGAATCCGGCGTCATATTGCTTGGTCACCAGATTCACCTTGCCGCTGGGATTTAAAGTCGTCTTGATGCTGGTGGCCACCACATTGCCGATGCCCTGTTCCGTCACGATCGTATTGGGGGAGTAGCCGGTGTCCACCTGTTTTGACGGTTGTCCCGCCTGTGCCCCCTGAAAATATTTGGTGGATGTTTCATAGAAGGCGCAATATCCATCCAGCGCGGTGAAAACATGAACAGTGTCATTGCCGGCCGGGTCTGTCACGGTGTTGCTGAGGGTGGTGCCCGGAGCACCCCAAGTGTAAGTCCACTGTGAGGAATGGCCCATGTTATCGCTGAGAGTGCGGGTTTTGACCGCTCGGCCGGCAACCGTCAGGTCGCCTGGGCATGCGGGTAGAGCAACCGTTGTCCACGTGTAGCTGATGGATCCACCCGTGGGAAGGCCGATGTAAGTCAGGTTTAAATAAGAATCATAATTAAATACCCATTTAGACCCGTCTGCCTGGACCACTGTAACCAGTGTAGTGGCTGTTCGAGCACCGCCGGATTCTGCCTCTGACACGCCACTCACGCCAAAGGCGGTTTGTATCGGCAAAACGGCATAGCATCGCTGGATGGAGCGTGTGGTGCCGTCGGGCGCATTGTAATACACCAGATCAGTGGAACTAATGGGCTGGCCGCCCATGCTGACGCACTTGGAAGGGTCTGCCACCCCTGGATTCGCAGGAATGAAGCTGAAAGGCATGTTTCTGCCCAGGGTGTCGGTGCTCGGGATAGGTGGAGTTTGTGGGCCGGTGCTTCGAAGGTTGACTTGGTTGCCGTTGCTGTCCGTAGCGCCCTGAGCAAAGGCAAATTGCGGGCACGTCATATCTCCCAGCGGCAGGTCATTAGCGGCAGGAGTGTAGAAACCAACGGACGGAAGTGCGTCCGTACCCGGGCGCGTGCATCGCGTCGAAAAATCTGTGTAATCGGTACTGAACGCTCCCTGGAATTGGGTCCCATTCCTGTCTGTAACCGTAGCCGTACTCATTACCCCGTTGCTGTCGGCATTGGAGACGACCAGATGATAACCGGAGCCATCAATTGACTCGAAAACAGTAGGATCTGAGTTTGTATCCAGGGGATAGCCGGGCACGGCATTAAACGCGTGCACTGAAGCATCGGGTCCTGTCAGGCTGTAATTTTGTGTGTTGTATAAAGTTGACCCATTGCCGTCAAAAGATTTCATCAGGTTGCGACGCACCAAAATCCCAGTATTGCTAATGACCATGACACCGGTGGCGCTCGATTGCCACCAATACACCACGACCGTACCAATCCCGGGCTCGTTCTGGGTCTTGCTCTGGATCTGCCAGGTTTTAGACGTCATGTATAGCGCATATTGGGGGGCAAAGCTGCCGCGCTGCGGATAAGCGGGAAGAATGGGCACGTGCAACATGACGTTGCCATTCATCAAGTTCACTGTATCCAAGTGGCTGCCGTCATACGAGCCATACGGTTTCCAGCCATTTTCTATATTGGGGCCCGTTTGGGCTGAAAGCAGGTTGCTGAACACACAGATGATGACAAAGGACTGCAGCAGCTTGGCCAGTTTCATGAACTCACCTTGCGGGGGCAGATTTTTTGCAACCTGATCTTGCAGACAACTAGAGTCAACTTCTTAAGGGATGTGATTGAATCTTATAAACGGAGAAGGGTGAGGATAACAAGTAACTAGTTCGTAAACAGTATCAAGCTTTCTGGTTGACTACCAAAAACGGATTGTTTTCCGCAGGTTGATTTTTGGCAAAGATGTATTACTTCGCGCTTGAACAAGCCATTGAAATCGCCGGGATGTGATCAGAAATCTATATGCCACAGCTGGCCGGGACGAGAATGTTTTTCAGTTAAATAAGCTTTGAAACAAGGGCTTTTGAAGTGAAGCTTAAGCGGCAGGCAGGAAAATACTAAACACCGTCCCGCTGTGACCTGCTTTGGTGCTGCTGCGAACGCGGAGCACGCCGTGGTGTTTCTGCACAGTGTTCTTAACCAGTGAAAGTCCGATGCCGTTGCCGGCGGCTCCTTTGGTGGTAAAGAACGGGTCCCAGATGCGGGAGAGATTTTTTGCGGCAATCCCGCTTCCCGTATCTGCGAAGGTGAGGCGCAATCCGCGCCTGTGGTCTTTCCATTCATTGGCGGGAGCGATTCTGGCGTATATTTTTCCCCCGCTGGGCATGGCATCGGCGGCATTCAACAGAAGGTTGGCGCACAGCTGCCGCAGTTGATGAGGGTAGCCCGAAATGTGTGCGCTACCGCGGCAACGCGTATTCACAGCAATATCCTGCGACTCGAAACGCGATTGATAAAAATTGAGCACGGAGCGCACTAATTCAGGTACGTCCGTGTCCTCAGGATCTCCTGAGTCTCGCAATTCCATTGCCGCATGCAGGATTTGAGAAATTCGATGTACTTCATCGCGAGCCAAAGCCAGATATTGGCGGCCCTTTTCTTTTAGAGTTCCTTCTTTTTCGATGAGGTAGTGGAGTTGGTGAAGAGCTTCCAGCGGATTATTGATCTCGTGCGCCAGCGACGAGATCCCGTTCCCAGTCTCTGCCGGAGGAGGCCGGTTTTCCAGCCGCTGATTTCCCGTGGAAGCATCCGACGAAATAACTATATTTTTGCCCCCCATGACATCGCCCCTTGTTTAGTTCGATACCGAACATAACCCTCCAGTTGCCCGAAGCATAGGATTAAGGCGACATCTTCATACGCAGCCCGCCGGCTTCACAAAGCTGAGTTGGTGGACTACTCACACCGGGAAAATGCGGATATGCAGCCGTATGGGAGCAAAAGTTGCGTGCGAACGTTACCAGACCATTTCCGAGGAGTTGAGCGGCTCGGAATATCCTTCAACAAGGTCTGACACAGGACAGACGAGTGCTGCTGCCGGAACTATTGTTGAAAGATTCTCTTCCGGGAAGGTTCGGCGATGCCGCATATTTTGGTTCTTGCCGTTGGCCGTGATCCAGTGTTGTTGGAAACGCGCAGCCAGGTGCTCCAGGCCGCCGGCTATACGGTGATTCCGGAACTCTCCTTGAAAAAAGCAGTGGCCAGATTCCCTGAGGAAGATTTCGACCTTGTCCTCTTGTGCCATTCCATTCCCGTTGACGACAGGGAGCGGCTGGTCAGGTTGATTCGGGAGCACACCTCGCGTACGCCGATTGTCTCAATTGCAACAACGCTAGGTCAGCGCGATCTGTTCGCTAATGCAACCATTGAGAGTGATCCAGACGAACTGCTGAACGGCCTTCACAATGTTTTGAGAAGAAAGCCGCGAGAGAAAGACACAGCGTCCCCGGATAAAAAACAGCACGCCTGATTCGAACGACTCTGTCGGCAAAAACTTTGTGGTAAGGTACAGGGATCAGATCAGCGGCTCGCGTTTTCTTGCGACTGCTTCACTCCCAACTCAATCAGCTTCTTTGCCGACTCCTGATCAAAGCTTTCTACTGCCACCACAACATTGCCCGTATGCTGGATGAAGATCGGCCCGTCGGAGCTGGAGTAGACGGCGCGTCCGGGCACGAATTCACTATCGGGAAAGCTGTGTGTGCGGTACAGGTCGGTATATCGCTTGGGCAAGGCCGCGGCATAGACTCTTGCGAACTCTATCGCTGCATCCTCTGTCGCCCACCTGGAAACATAAAACAGGCCAATATGCGCGGAAGAGTTGCGATCCGGCGGTTTTACTCCTTTGCGGCCTGCGGCGTAATAAGCGCCGCCACGCCACTCCGGACTGAGGCGTTTGTCGATCGCTTCATCGGCGTAGATGCGCAGCAGAATACTTACATCAAGCTGGCCCACAGCGCCCGCGTCATAGGGCTCATAATCTTTTTTTAGAAACTTCAGATCGGGCAGCAGCAGCGGTGGCACGCGATGCCCGGCGAGATATTCTTTGGGCTCCATGATCTCACGCGTGGTCTGGGGCATGCGGCCAAGCACGCCGGTGTAAGCAAGCTGCTTGCCGCCCGCGACTAAAAGATCTTTGATGAACTTCATGCCCTGCCGATAGGGGAACGCCAGCTCTTCCTGCAGGAGCAAGGGCGCGCTGTCAAAGACCGGGCTGCCGCGACTTTTGTCCATGGAATCCTGCATCAGCTCCACTACCTGGGGCATTTTTTCCACGCTCTGGCCTTGCGGAGCCATTACGTAATCCAGCAGCACGATCATTGCCTGCCCTTCCAACACAGCACTACGGCAGGTGGAGTTTTCGTCATTGCGAACCAGCTCATCCAGATCATCGAGCCCGTGTTTTTCTACCTCTTCATCGTGCTTGCTCATCTTTTCCAGGTTAAAGCTCTGGTCCTGCAGCGCGTGGGTAAGCTCATGGGCCATCACCGGACGCTGCATCTCAGGCTCGTTCCAATCCAGCAGGTTCATGGTGCGCGTTTTTTCGTCGTAGTAGCCGGCCACCTGTTCGGAAAGGAGCTTGATGAGAAAGCTGTGCAGATCGAACGTGCGCGGCAGCAGACCGATTTTTTTTTCGACCAGCTCTGATCGTTCAAAGCGGATGCGGTCAGCATCGTCCTTGAACTTGTCGCCGATGTACTTCTCCACTTGCGGCCGGCTTACGATGGTGCGCTTGACCTTTTTCTTGATTGGCAGACCCGTGTCTTTACTGGCAAAATGCAGGATCTCATCGACCGACCGGAACAGCTCTTTCGCTTCCACCGGCGTGATCTGGTGGATTGTTTCCACTGGCTCCATCTCCAGACGGTGCGAGGGCGTGGCCGAGGGCTGTGGCTGCGCGGGCGAGACGGACTGCGGAGTGGGCGAAGCTTGCTGCGTTGGCGAAGAAGTTGCCGGCGACTGTTGCGGTGATGCGGCGGGTGGAGGCGCAGAGGGTTGTGGTGTTGGCTGCGTGGTTTGAGCAAAACCGAACGACAGAAAGAGGACCGAACCTGCCAGCAGTAATTTGAAAGAACGCTTTCTCATTGTGAGGATAAACAGCGGCTCCGGTATTCAATGGTAACAATAAACAGAGACGTGTACCTCCGTGACGCCTACAACCAAAGAAAAACCTTGAAACACGGAGGAAAGGAGGTAACGGAGGGTTTAAGGGATTGAAAAGTCGGTGTTGAGTTATTCAAAGCACTGACCGCATGGCTACACTTACGATTCGACAACTCGATGAAAAAACAAAATCTGGCTGAAGGTCCGCGCCGCCGGTTCTCACGCCCCACTGCGAGACCATCTGGCCGTCACCGGCAAATACAATCGTCTCGGACGGGTCTGGCGGGTCGTACAACGTGACCCGCCGACCTGCGCCGTAGCTCGAACTTCTCGCTAATAGTTTTACCTGCGAGTGGGATAATTGAAACGGGGACAATGAAACGACGACTCAGCATCGTAATCGGCGGGTTGGTTGCGGGTGCCGTGTTGACCGTAGTCGACATCGCAATGTTCGGTGCGATTTTGAAAGCGCCGATGGAGGAGGCGATGAAGATGCTGCCCAAACCTCGCATCGTAGAATGGCAAGTTCCCTGGTACATCTCACTGGATGCTGTCGCCGGTATCGCCCTGGTCTGGCTCTATGCTGCGCTGCGGCCTAGTTTCGGCGCAGGCTTCGCGACAGCTGCCAAAGCGGGCATGGTCGGCTGGTTCTTCGCGAGCCTGTGGACCACGCTCGTGCAGTGGCCGATGAATTTGATGCCGCTGAGTCTCACCGTCACTATCGTAGGCGTAGCATTGGTGCAGTGGACGCTCGCCGCGGTGCTGGGTGCAAAGTTCTACAGGGATGTTTGATTTGAGACGAAATGAATTGTGGCAATATTGGGCAATCATGGCATTTCTGGCAGTTCAGTTCCTCCGCTGACTCCGTTCCTCTGGGTTTCAAAAAGTGTTCGTCGATGGGCGGAATAAAAAGGCGACCTTCGTTTTTTGAAGATCGCCCAGTTAGTGTGCGAGGGTCTTATTCCAGCGCCGGTTCGGCGGCGCGGACGTACTCGATCACTGAATCGCTCCAGCCATCGATGTGCGTCCACTTGCCATAGCCCACGCCGTTCTGAAAGCTGGCAACGTTGATCACGTAGCCACGCGCCTTCGGGTTCGGGACGGCGTCGTGCGACTGCTCGTCGGTGATCACGATCAAGCGGTCATACTTCTCGTCGATCTCACCCAGAGCGCGGCCCAGATAGGTTCCACCGTGAGGCTGGCTGGCGTTCATGGCATCGCGCAGGGCAAAGCCCTGACGCGAAGGCACGCGCACCAGCTTGTCAGAGAAGGTATAGATGCTTACCTGCTCTGCGATCTCACGCAGCAACACCGCTAGGCCGTAAGCAGCGTCATTGCGGCGCATCTCCGCACGGCGAGAAAGCGGAGCGTCCATCGAGCCGGAGACGTCCACCAGCAACACGGTCCTACCCTGCAGCTTAGGCTGGCCTTCGAGCGAACGCAGCATTGCCTTCTCCAACTCCGGCTCCCACTGCGGCGCGTAACGCGCGGCAGCGATGAAACGGAACGGCAGCACGCGCTCAGTCTTCATGCGGCCAAGACCAACGCGAACCAACTGCTCGTCCACCTTGGCCTCCGCCATGTTGCGCAGGTTACGCAACAGGGCGAGCGCACCCAGCTTGTTCTCCGCGAGCAGACGCTCCCACGCTTCGCGCTTATCGGCACCGGCGGAAAGAGCCACCTCCCAGGTATCGGGCGTGGCCAGTTCACCGGCGACAAGGCGCTTCCACAGCTCAGCCTGCGCGGCATCCACCGGCTTGGCGTGCGAAAGAAAGAGCACGTCACGCAGCTTGACTGGAGAAGCGCGGTCATACTTGGCCAGCGCGTACTCATCAAACTTGGTGAAGGCCGCAGCCAGCCCCTTCTTTACCTGCGCGGAAAGAGGCTGCTTGCCGTCGCTCCAGTAGAGCGCCACGAACTCGCTGAGTTCGTCGGCACGCTGGATTACGCGCAGCAACGTCTCCGCGACCAACTGGCGGTGCGTGGGGACGCGCGCCATCTCACGCACCAGCAACAGCGGCGCGTGACGCAGCTTCATCTTCTCGCGGGCCTCCACGGCCAGCGCAGCCACCTTTTCAGCGGCGACCTTGGGCGCCAGCTCGCGGATGCGCCCCGCGATTGCGACGCCATCCTCATAAAACTGGCTCTCCCAAAGCATGCAGGCCAGGACAGACCGGCGCAGCTCCTGCTCGGCAGAGATGTGGCGGGCCGGCGCGCCTTCGTGTGTCTGCTTCGACGTCGACCTCATCCAGGGAAGTCCAGTCAGGTTGATGCGGGCCATTGTTATTCTCCTTATTACTTCAGCGTTGCGATCTCTCACCGCAACGGGCGCAAAGGTCGCAAAGGAAGGTTACTTTGTTTCTGCAGCAGCCGGAATTTCTTCCGGCTCTGCTTCACTCGGCTGATCTTGCTCTTCAGATACAGTGACGAATCCGGCGACACTGCCTGCGCTTTTACTCCTGATCTGCCATGCGATCTCTTTCATGTTGTCGAAATCAGGCAGGCGACGGTCTTCATAGTCCGTGCACTGCATCACTCTGAACGGAACGCGTATAGGATCGTACATGCCCGTGCAAATGACAATTCGTTCGCTTTCGGCGTAGCCCTGGATGATCCGCGCGTGCGTACACGTGTCACAGCGCGATTCATTGCCGATAGGCGTTCCGCCGTAAACCTTTCTCAGGCTCATAGTCTACTTTCTAAGCGGCATTCGCCGCGGAGTTGGGCGATCCGAAGATCGCGAATAAGTTTGGTCGGGGAACAAGTCGACAGAGTACGGTTTTCTGAGCTACGCCGTTTTTTCAAACAGCGGCAGGAATTGAACCTGCGACCTCCCGTTTCCAGGCGCTCTACGAAGTAACTCTCATCTTCACCACCGACGATAAGGTCGATTAATTTTGCCGGGGAACCAGCGACCGGGTATGGCGCTCTGCCACTGAGCTACGCGCGTCACTTACGAACAGCGACGGCGGCGGGATTCGAACTTGAGCCGCTTGCGGGCGTTTGAGTCCGCAGGCGAATCCTGAGCGCAACGCGCGAAAGACCTCAAATAGCGAAACCGTTCACCGAGCCTTTGACGGCGGCGGGATTTGAACCCGCGACCTCCCGATTAACAGTCGAAGTAACCCATGTCTTCACCACCGGCAAAGAGAATTCCATTTTGCAGAGACGCAGATGCTACGTCTCGGTTAAACCAAAAATGCGGCGAGGCCGACTTGCGCGCCGAGCCGCCTGCAACAAGCGCTATACGGACGATGGGCAAACTCGCCATCTAGCGGTTAGGAGCGCAGAGACAAAATGAAGCAGTCAACGCTGGAAACAAGGTTTCAAACGGGGAACAATCGACCCGAGTGTAGTGGTCCGTCGTTCTAGTTTGAAACTACGGCACTCGAGATGCCGGCGGGATTTGGCCTATTCACCATGGCGCCAATCTTGCACGCGATAGGTGGCCGGGCCCGCACCTACGGACAGGCGATGTAACCCTGGTCTTCACCACCGATGAAACCTGTTCCAACGTATGAACTGCTGTTGTGGGAGCGGACGTTGCAACAAAATTCCGCTCCATCCTTGTGTGGTCCTTCTCGACCGGAAATGGTCGGCCAAAAAAGGAAACGTATTACCGGGGAACCAGCAACCAAAGTATGCTTTCGTTGCTCTGCCATTGAGTTACGGTTCCTTACGGACCGGCAGGACTCGAACCTGCAACCCACGAATGAATGAAGTAACTCTGATCTTCACCACCGGTAAAACTCAGTCGGGGAACCAGCGACAGGAGCGTGCATAGGGACGTACTTTCCGCAGCTGCTTTGCGATTCGAGGCTACGCCTCTACCGCCACGGGTATACGTTGATCCTACAGAGCTCCCACTCTGCGCTGCACTTATTCGTGGAGGAAGTATCTCCCGTCATCCACCACCGACTGAAAATATGGGTCAGGGAACCAACGACTGCGGCGTGGGATCGAACCACGCGGCCGCCTTCCGGCGATCGCCAACCGAAGTATCCGCAATCTTCGCCACTGACCGAAATGTATGAGCAAGGCGCATTGCCATAGCTCTTGCCGGGGGGATAAGCGGTCACGGTATTGGTCACTTTTCAGATGAAGTAACCGCGACCTTCGCCACCCAGGCGATAACAGCCGTTTGTATGAATACAAAGGTTAGGCTTGCAGGCTCAATAGCTTGCAGCGTTGCTCAAGTTTAGGTCGGTTTGCGTAGGACTGACGCGCCTGAGGTTAGCTGGAGAAATGTTCAAACGCCCACAGGCTATCAGGACCTATGACTAGGTCTGCCAGCCTCCGCACCGAGTTGTAGATAGTGCATTTCATTGGGCGTTACTCCTACGCATAGTCAGGATAGCAAACTATAGTTTGCGTGTGAATACAGAAAGTATGGAATTGCAGAAAATAAATTGTGAAAAGAAAAAAATTGCGCGTGAATGGCTGAAAGTTTATCTAGCGTCGCATGAGTGCGCATCGCCCGCAAGCGAGAAACTATTTCAGCTTCAATTTCTTTTTGACGATTTTGTGCAGATCGTCCAGCCGTCGTTCCTTGTAATAAGACTCGGCATTTTCGATTTCGAGTTCATGCAGCCTCTGCCCATGTCCTGCGATGGGCGTGCATATTGGAGTCTTGGGATCGGAAGGCTGTGGCGGTTGCGGAATGTACGTCCCCACCAGCTTACCTCGTGCGCTGATTACGTGAAGTTTCATCTTTACAACCAGTCTTGCAGGTTCAAATTATGAGCAACGTGCTGCGTGCCCGGGTTGTGGATATCGACCGTGTAGAAATTGCGGGAATTACCGGTTGCGCCCAGCCCCTGGTTCTGCGCTTGAAGCAGAACGACGCCCAGAACGTCATCGATAATGTTGGGCGCGGCAGTAACGATGCCAACGTCCTGTCCGGTGCCGTAACTGATGCTCCACGAAACAGTCTGCCCACCAGCCAGACTGAACAATGGTCCTACTGAGCGATGCTGCGCCATGACGAATCCCTCTCGTCCTGGTAGTGCGCCGACCCGGAAAAGCGTTTCAATGAAAATGCAGGCCGGCGCTTTCTCCTGACTACCAACTGTAATGCGCCGTATAGGTCAGCACTTTTTCGCCGTCGGGCGGCACCTTGACGCGAAATTCGATGGTCTTACTGTCCAGCTTGTTGAACGGGTCAGAAGTCTTGGGAATGTCCCAGTTCGTCCAGCGATAGAGGTGCTCCACAACTCGAATTTCCATAGGCTCTTTCTTATGGTTGCGCAGCTTGACCTCAAAGCTCTCATCCAGCGTGCGCGCACGGCGGTCAATGTTGAAGGCGGTGCGTTTGCGCTCGCCCACGGCGTCAAACACGTTGCCGGTGTAAAGGCGGATAGTTTCATCGGAAGGCGTGTGATCGATCAGGTTCTCGCCGGTAAATTCAAGCTGGCCATCGGTATCGCGCCTGTAAAAGCGCACGCGGCCCTTGGGCAATGGCATGCCGAGATGATTTTGTTTGCTGTTTTTGAATTCGATCATGGCCCAGACCTTGCTGTTCGACTGGACGCCAAAGTTCTCCATGTCGCGGATCTGCTCCATCTGATAGCCGCGGTAGTTCTGGTCCAGCTTGACGCCATCGTAAACATAAATCCGCTGTGACGGAACGCCGGAAGCCCGCACGAATTCAACCTGCTTGGTTTCACGATCGTAGAAAGTGGAGGGGCGCTCCAGAGTGTAGAGATGGTACTCGTCAAAGCTGCGCTCCGTAACGGCAGGCACGAAAGCATCGGCTTTAGCTGCCATGCCGAATGATTCGGAAACCGGCCCGCCCATTCCCGGCTGCAGCTTGTTTACATCGCCGGCCATCAGCTTGATGTGGGCGTTGGGAAAGGTCTTGCCGGTCTGGTTGTCCAGCGTCACCCAGCCGACGATATCCAGCAGGTTGCCGCTGACGGGCGCAACCACGTTGTAGTCAGCGTGCCAGCTCATGCCGCCGGTCACATAGCTGAATTCGGCGTTGGTGTTGCCGGGACGGTCACTCTGCAGCAGCCAGGAGAGCGTTGGTTTCAGAATAGTCTCATTGGTGAGTGCCGGGAAAACTGGCTGGCCGGGAAGGCCGA
>DATBVH010000680.1:0-7835 GCA_036515395.1 Candidatus Angelobacter sp. | reverse complement strand
ACCGATGAACAAATCGCAGCCGCGGCGGAAAACGTGAACGTGGCCGACTTTATCCGAACGCTGCCTGAAGGCTTTAAAGCTCCTGTGCTGGAACGCGGCAGCACCATGAGCACCGGCCAGAAACAGCTCATCTCATTTGCTCGCGCGCTGGCGCACAATCCTAAAATCCTTGTGCTCGACGAAGCCACTTCCAGCGTAGATACTGAAACCGAAATTCGCGTGCGTGAAGCCCTAACCCGCATGGTGGAAGGCCGCACATCGGTCATCATCGCGCACCGTCTGTCTACCATCCAGCGCGCGGATAAAATTATCGTGATGCACAAAGGCCACGTCCGCGAGATCGGCAGCCACCAGCAGTTGCTGGGCCAGCGCGGAATTTACTGGAAACTTTACCAACTGCAATATAAAGACCAGGAACTGGGAGTGCCTCAGCCCCAGGTGGGCGCAGACAACTAAAAAAGCCTCGATTTACTGATGTCCGTTTGCCTGAAATGATGCCATAATATGCTGAGCAAAACGCCTCGGCGAGAAACCCGCAACGAAAATATAGAGAGCAAGGCCTGTGTTCCAAATGAAATGGATGTTTTCTCGCGCGGTTGCCGCGGTGATCGCGCTCTTCTTGTCGATAGCCTCCACGGCCACGGCCGGAGCGCAGCCTTTGGGCCATCCGGCAACCCCGGAGAGGCTGAATGCCGCGTTTACCAGCTTGAAAGCGGCACCCAACAACCGGACGGCACAACACCGTTACCTGAAAGCATTTCCGCGAACGTATAAGAAGTTTCAATCGTATTTCGGCCCGGGCGGTGAGCTGGCCGATGGAAATGAATGCGATTACATCTTCGCGCTTTCTGCCTTGCAGAGCCATCATGTGGCTGAAGTGGGTACTCTGCTGGTCCAGTTAAGCAAAGACGCCGAATATCAGGGCAATGCGCCCAGCTGCCTGCACAACGTTATGGCAAACTATGGCAGCCATTTCACTAAATCATTTGCCGTTTACCTTCACCAGCTTTCACCCCAGGAACGCGCGCAGTTGATCAACTTTCTGGCGGACGTTGAATCGGCACACTACCCTGAGTACAAGGCCATTATCCAGAACCTGAAAGGCCTGAAAGAATCCGACCTGGCCAAAGAATTCCAGCAGGCGGAACGATCCAGGCAATCTCGCAGGTAAGCCCATTCCGGGGACGTAGGCGCGACGGCTGTGGCTTTGCCTCTTCCGGATCAGTGTCATCCGTGTAAATCAGTGGTGCCTTTCCGATCTCGGGCCATGATCCCCGCCGGGGCTGGGACGCAGCACGCTCGAGCATTTCCTCCGCGTCTCCGCCGTGAGATTTTGGGTTTGGCGTTTACAATCTCTCTTCATGCCAAAACTCTTTCGCTGTTCAACCTTTGTCGTGTTTCTTCTCCTCGCCCTGCCGTCTCTCCGCGCTCACGCCTCTGACGCACCCTACGATCTCATCATCCGCAACGGCCATATCATTGACGGCACAGGCTCGCCCTGGTATTTCGGCGCTATCGGCATTCGCGATGGGCGCATTGCGGCCATTGGTTTCATAGGTTCCGCGACGAGCAAGCACACTATCGACGCGCATGGCATGGTCGTGGCGCCGGGCTTCATTGACATGCTGGGACAATCGGAGATTACGATCCTGGTGAATCCACATCTGCCGTCAAAGATTTTTCAGGGCATCACCAGCGAATTCACCGGAGAAGGCGGCTCGGCCGCGCCACTCAATGACGCCATCATCAAGGCCGACCGCGTGAGCTATGAACACTACAAGATCACCCCGGACTGGCGCACGCTGCGGCAATATTTTGCGCGCCTGGAAAAGCAGGGGATGGGCATTAATCTGGGAACATATGTGGGCGCAACGCAGGTGCGGCGCATGGTGCTGGGCGATGACAATCTTCAGCCCACCCCGGCGCAACTGGAACAGATGAAAGCACTGGTACGCGATGCCATGCGCGACGGTGCCGTCGGCGTTTCAACTTCATTGCAATATGCGCCTGCTCCTTACGCTACAACGGAAGAGCTGATTGCGCTGGCAGCAGAAGCAGCAAAATCCGGCGGCATCTATGCCACTCACATGCGCAGTGAAGGCTCGGCCATTACCGCCGCCATTGATGAGGCGATCCGCATTGGGCGCGAGGCAAAGATTCCGGTTGAGATCTGGCACATCAAGGCCGCGGGCAAACCGCAATGGGGACAGATGCCGCAGATCGTCGCCCAAGTCGAGAAGGCACGCGCTTCAGGCGTGGACATCAGCGCCAACACTTATGCTTATCCCGCATGGTTCAATTCGTTCTCGGCGTTTATTCCGCCCTGGGCGCATGATGGCGGCGATGCCAAACTGGTGGAGCGGCTCAAAGATCCAGCGCTGCGTGCGCGAATCCGCAAGGAGATGGAAACACCCTCCAATGACTGGGACAATGAATGGCAGGAGATTGCCGGGCCTGAGGCAATTCTGGTCAGCGTGGTGCAGAACCCGCAACTCTTGCCGCTGCAGGGCAAGTCGATCGCCGAGATCGCCAAACTGTGGAACAAAGACCCGTTCGATACGATCTTTGATCTCCTGATCCAGGATAACGCTTTCACCCAGGTTGCCGTTTTCGGGATGTCCGAGCCTGACGTATCGCTGGCGCTCCAGCAGCCGTGGGTTTCAGTGGATAACGATTCGCAAGGCACCGCGCCTGATGGCTTGCTGGGCCAGGAGCATCCGCATCCGCGAGCCTATGGGACTTTTCCGCGCATTCTGCGTAAATACGTTCGTGAAGAAAAGAAGTTGAAGCTGGAAGAGGCCATCCGCAAATTCTCAGCGCTGCCGGCACAGCGCATGCGCCTGGCCGACCGCGGCGTATTGAAAGCAGGCATGTGGGCCGATGTAGTGATCTTTGATCCGCAGACCATCACCGACCGCGCAACGTTTGAGAATCCCAACCAGCTTTCTCAAGGCATGCAATATGTGCTGGTGAACGGCGTGCCGGTGATCGACGGCGGAAAGGCAACAAATGCCCTGCCGGGAAAGGTGCTGAGGGGGCCGGGATATCAGCCGTAGTCTTTTCTGAAATCTCGACCCTGAGTTTGAGCCGCTTTGCGGTGTGACCGGAGCGGGAGTTCGCAGGCGCAATCCTGAGCGAAAGGATCTCTTGCGGCAAGGGGAGAAACCGCTCGAGGACGCCGATACGAAGTGAAGGTTCTTCGAGCTTGATTTGCAGCGTGCAGATCAGTGCTATCAGCGGTGATCAGTGGTAAGGTTTTCCGATGGCTACCAGTACGTCAAACTAACCTTATCCAGCCAGACAGAATATGGCGCACCGGTCAGGTTCGCGTCTGATTGATACGCAACGTCAACCCCGCTGTTGGAATCGGACGTATGCGGCATGCTCAGGTTCACGATCTGCCGCACGCCATCCACTGTCACGGCGGTAAATATCACATTGCCGCCGGGTTGGCGCTCAAACTCCCAAACCAGATGCACCCATGTCTTTGCCGGCGGGTCCGCACACGTGGCGGCAGATCCCACCCACTTGAAGCCCACCGGGTCCCATACGCGCCAGGTATGAGCGCCGGCAAGATCGCACTGCGTGGAAAAGTTATAGCGTCCGCCATTGGCGCTCTGGGTCACGTTGAACTCCAGCGCTTGCGCAGCGGCCGGATTATCCACGTAAAAGTTCAGGTCATAAATAAAATGCGTCGCGCTGTTTTGCGCGCCCAGCGCTTTGAACCACAGCGCGCCGCCAAACGGCTTTGTTCCGGACAGCAAGGTGAACCTGGCAGAAGATCCGCTGAGAGACGGCGCCGCAACGCCCTGGGCCATAGAAAATACTGCTACCGGCGTTCCGGTGCATGAGCCAAAGCAGGATTGCCAGCCGCCAATCTTCTGTATGTCAGGAATGGTTTTCGCGCTGGGATTGGTGGTACCGGGAGAAGGCAATGGTGCCGGTGACGGCGAAGGCGCCACTGCGGCGCTCTGCGTCGATGCGGCATGGCCGCCGCACCCGGCAACCGCAGTGATAGCCGCGAAGGTAATGATGACAAGACTCGGGCGTAGCAGGTTCTTCAATTTCTCCATGTAGGGAACTCTCTCAGAGTGGGCAAGATTTACGGGTGACGTTCTATACAGCCTATAGAGAAGCAGAATAGATGCGGGATTTTTATAGGGCGGCGTCTTTGGGATTAAGCAGCTCTGCTTACTTCCGGAACTTCCGATCTTGGTGCCGTGACAAGTCGCATTTAATTTAGAGCGCATCTATTTAGAAATGCCCTCCATCGCTTCAGGCACGCTTTTTCCCATCGACAATCTGCCTGACGGTCTGCTCTATCAGCCTGATTTTCTGGGCGAAGCCGAAGAAGCGGATCTGATTAGCATCTTCCGCGAGCTGCCTTTTCAGGCATTTGATTTTCACGGCTACACGGCCAGGCGTCGCGTGTTGGAATTTGGTCTGGAGTATGACTTCACCACGCGCAGGGCTACGCCGACTCAAAGCTTTCCGGAATTTCTGTCTTCCGTGCGTGAGCGGGCAGCGCAGTTCGCGGGCATTTCCGCTTCAGATCTGGTGGAAGGCATGGTGACGGAGTATTCTCCCGGCGCGCCAATTGGCTGGCATCGCGACGCTCCACAGTTTGGTACGATCATCGGCATTTCACTGGCCAGCGTGTCGCGCATGCGCTTTAAGCCATACAAAGCGGAAGGCAAGCCGGTGGCCCTGACGCTTGAACGGCGTTCCATCTACCTGATGCGCGGGCCGGCACGCTGGAGATTCCAGCACAGTATTCCAGCTGTAAAAGAACTGCGTTATTCCATCACCTTCCGCACTTTGCGCAGCCGGGAAAGCAAGACTGAAGCTGCTTAGTTTATCGATCCATTAGAACCTGATTTTCGTCGTGCGATTTATTTGCCGAGCGAAGCCATATCAATCACAAAGCGGTATTTCACGTCGCTGCGCAGCATGCGCTCATAGGCTTCGTTGATTTTCTGGATCGGAATCACCTCGACGTCGGCGGTAAGTTTGTTCTGGGCGCAGAAATCGAGCATTTCCTGCGTTTCCGGAATTCCGCCGATGAGCGACCCTGCGATCTCGCGGCGTTTGAAGATCAGATTGAAGATCTCAATGCTGGGCGGTTGCGGTGGCGCGCCGACCAGGGTGAGTGTTCCGTCGCGCTTGATCAGGGCCAGATAGGCGTTTAGATCGTGCGGTGCGGAGACGGTATCAAGAATAAAGTCAAAGCTGCCAAGGTGGCGGTCCATCTCATTCTGGTTTTTTGAGACCACTACTTCATCCGCGCCCAGCCGCTGCGCGTCCTCTTTTTTATTCGGCGACGTCGTAAACAGCACCACGTGCGCACCCATGGCATTGGCCAGCTTCACTCCCATATGTCCCAGGCCGCCTAGGCCCACAATGCCCACTTTCTGCCCTTTGCTCACTTTCCAGTGGCGCAGCGGAGAATACGTTGTAATGCCGGCGCAAAGCAGCGGTGCCACTCCGGCAAGATTGCTCTGGTCCGGTACATGCAAAACAAAATGCTGGTCCACCACAATGTTCTTCGAATAGCCGCCATACGTCATGCCGCCCAGAAATTTGTCCGGTGAGTTGTATGTGCCGGTAAAGCCAGTGTCACAATACTGCTCCAAGCCGGCCTGGCAGTTAGCGCAGCTACGGTCAGAATCCACCATGCATCCCACGGCGGCAATGTCGCCAACCTTGAACCCCTTAACATCGCTGCCTACGGCGGTCACTCGGCCAACAATCTCATGTCCCGGCACCACCGGATACGTTGTGCCGCTCCATTCATTACGGACCGTATGCAGGTCAGAGTGGCACACGCCGCAGTAAATAATTTCAAGCTGCACGTCCTCAGGCAGCGGCTCGCGACGGGCAAAAGAAAATGGCGCAAGCTGCGCACTGGCCGAGGTGGCCGCATAACCAACGGTCTTGATTTTTGCCGGAACTGCTGCAACAAGCGTGGTGGACATTATTCTTATCTCCTATGGATGGCTGATGAATTGTGAAACGGCCTATCAATGCAAAAAATTTTGAATGTAAGCTTTGATGCAAAGCGACGAATGCAGAATTTGTTGCGATTGCCGGATTGCTCGTGCGCCGTCGGGACTCGCGAGAATGTACTTTCTCCGATTACCTATTTATGGATGTGCAAGCGCACTCCGGGGATTCACCGATTGACCGACTTTAAATCTTCGCCATGAACCGATGTCCAGATTTCCCGATGTCCGGATTTTTCGATCCCCGCTGCTTCGATCACCAGATCACCCGATCTCCGGTAATGCCTTAGTTTGAGGCAAATGTCTATCTCTGTCTTCCTGAGCGAGTCCGAGGGAGCTTGCGACCGGGACGAGTCGAAGGACCGGAGAATGCCTCCTCTGCCATGCCGCGTCAGGGAATTCTACCCAAGCTGCTTCCTCTTCCTAATCTATGAAAACAATTATTTGAGCAGAAGAATTTTGAGAGAACTCCTCTGAAACAGAATTGTGAGGCACACATCCTCGGGATGCTTCGACTCTGCGCTCGCCCCGAAAGCGGGAACTCGCGCGCCGCTCAGCAAGACAGATCAGAAAGAGTTTGGTCAAACCGAGACATTACCGATCTCTTCCTGATTTGACAGCTTCAGCAAACCCTTTAAAATAGATGAGTATTTCCCGTCGCAAGCGCCGGTGTTTGTCTGGCGCCTCATTCAATGCCGAAGTGGCGGAATTGGCAGACGCGCATGGTTCAGGTCCATGTACTCGCAAGGGTGTGGGGGTTCGAGTCCCTTCTTCGGCACTTTCAAATCTTTTAATATCAATATGTTACGGTAAACCAGCTCATTCTCCAACAGATTGAGCCACACCTCAAGTCATTGCAAATACGAGCTTTTATCCGGTACTGTGGCTCAGAGTACAACACTCTGAGCGCGCCGCCTGATTGCTCCATCAGAAAACTCAAGCCCTTAAGTCACTTTGCAGCAGGCGGGAGAGCGAATCGCTGATGTAAGCATCGCACAATTTCAAATGCCGTTTTGAAAGCTTTCGAATGCATCCTATTTTTGGTATCGTAACAGCCGTCCTGGACGGTTTTGCAGGAACTGAGCCACAGCTATAAAGTCTCGCGAGTGCGTTAAGGAACCTCCGAACTCTACGAGCGCAAGAACACTCATCGCACCCCACGTCTGCGTAGGAGCACTGAGGGCGGAGGCGGACACGATCTAGATCTTCATTCGAACCGAGGACAATGTTGCAACACAAAGATCCAACTGAGCTGGGTCAAATCTTCAAGGAGTTGTTCGACTCGGCCACCCCTGTACCTCGCTGTGTTGAACTATCTCGTCGTGGCCTTGCCCTCATCGATCAGACAAGGGAGCCACGCAGATGGGCGGCTCTTCTGCTCAAGCTGGGCCAAAATCTACTCAAGAATCCAGCGGGTGATCGAGTCAAAAACTTGGAGGAGGCGATCGATTCTCATCAACGGGCGCTGCAGATATTAACCGCGCAGGCGCTGCCCAAAATATGGGCGGACGGGATGGTGACCTTGGGCAATGCTTACCAACAGCGGCCCAGCGACGATCGGGTCGAGAATCTAGAGCGGGCAATTGAGTCGTATGAGCGAGCGCTGGAGGTGTTCCAACAACACGGCATGCTAATAGAGTGGGCGGGAACCATTATGAATCTTGGAACAGCCTATAAGAACCGTCTCCGGGGGGAGAAGGCAGAGAATCAGGAGCGAGCCATTCAAGCCTACCAAGAGGCACTGAAAATATTCACGCCATACAATGCGCCTGCAAACTGGGCAGGAGCCATGTTAAGTGTCGCAACCGTCTACAGAACCCGCGTCCGTGGTGA
>DATBVH010000679.1:0-2700 GCA_036515395.1 Candidatus Angelobacter sp. | reverse complement strand
AGCACAGTCACCGGAAAGCTGTAAAAGATTTTTCCATCGGCGCGGCGTGTGTTGAGGTCAAGCGTGTCCTCATCAATAGAGTCGGCATAAATCTGGCGCAGCCTATCCGCATCGCCCTCATTGGGAAAAGAGCGGGTCAGCAGGTCTTCAAGCTTACCTTCCATCCTGTAATGATGGATTTGCGGCGTGGCAAAACCGGTCTGTTTGAACAATCCGCGCAGTTCGTCCTCTGGCATCGCCCGTACGTGAGAGGGATCGCGCAGTAGTTCAGCGGCATTCAGCGCATCGGCTTTTTCGGGTTGCGGGGCCATATCCGCTACCACGATTTTGCCGCCGGATTTGCACACGCGATTCATTTCCCTTAGAGCCGCCAGCGGGTCTTGCAGATGATGAAAGACAAAGCGCGAACTCACAATGGAAAACTGATCTGGCGGGAAGGGAAGGGAATAGACATCGCCTTGCTGCCAGCTTAGGTTTTTGAGGTCTTGTTCCTGCTGGGTTTTGCGAGCCTGCTCAAGCATTGCTGGAGTCATGTCGATGCCCGTCGCGTGCTTTGCCACGCGGGCAAAGGCGCAGGCCAGCAGGCCGGGCCCGCAGGCTACATCCAATACATTATCATCTGGGCCAGCGCCAGCCCATTGCACAATGCGGTCCAGCACTTGTTGGTTGCGGATGACGGCAGCGGCGGCGAACGGCGCAGCCTGGCGCGTGAACTGATCGAGGATGCGGGAGTTGTGCGAACCCATACAGAAAGATTCTAAATTGAAATATAAATTTGAAAATTTAAAACCTAATCATCGCGCTGCCGCTTCAGGCCGCTTCTTGTGCCAGTCCGTTTGCTGCTCATAAACATTGGCCAGCCGAAGAACATTGCCTTCGGCCCACGGCGCTCCACTGATCTGCAGGCCAATTGGCAGTCCGGCGTGGGTGAAGCCGCACGGGACGGAAATCGTCGGCAGTCCAAGAATGTTGAAAGGCCGCGTATTGCGCAACGTAAGAATCTCTTTGGTGCGGAGATTATCCATGTCAGCCAGCAGTTCAGAAATGGTGAATGGTGGCACCGGAGTTGTAGGCGTTACCAGGAGGTCTACGCTGTCAAATACTTTGCGGATGGTGTGCCGATATTGGTCCACCTGGCGACGTGCCTGAATGTAGGTTGCCGTGGTCACGTCTTCGCCTGCACGGATTCTCTTCAGCGTTTCAGGCTGGTAAAGCTCGGGATTCCTTTTGATGTTTTCCGCGTGATAGGCGTAGGCTTCAGCCCGCAGGATTGTAGTGTCATTGCTGGCCGGCATTTCAATATCGCGCACGCTGGAGGCAATTTTGCCAATCCTGGTAAGCGCGGCTTTCATGGCGCTTTCAATCTCAGGATGCAAACCTTCGTAAAAATATGCGCGCGGCACGCCCACTCGCAGTTGGATCTTCTGACTGAGCGCCGCAGCGTAGTCAGGAACGGGTGCATCCGCGCTGTTGGGATCTTCAGGATCGTAGCCCGCCAGCACTTGCAGCATAGCCGCCGCATCGCGCACAGTGCGCGTCATGGGACCAACGTGATCATAGAGCCAGGAGAGAGGAATTACGCCCCGGGTGCTCACGCGTCCATAGGTGGGCTTGAACCCCACGGTCCCACAATATGCCGATGGCTGCCGAATAGAGCCGCCAGTATCGGAACCTACCGCGCCATAGCAAAGATCCGCGGCCATAGCCACGGCTGAGCCTGAAGAGGAACCTCCTGCCTCGTGGTCGAGTGACCAGGGATTGTGCACCGGGCCGTAATAGCTGATGACCGAACTTCCGCCATAGGCGAACTCATGCATGTTCAGCTTGCCTAGTAAGACGGCGCCGGCGTCTTTCAATCGCCGGACGATTTCGCCATCCTCCGTGGGAACCCTGTCCTTCAATAAATCGCTGGCTGCTGTGGTGGGGACTCCGGCGGTATCAAACAGGTCTTTCAGCGCGATGGGAACGCCGTGCAGCGGGCCGCGCCAGTGGCCGCGCTGGATTTCAGTTTCCGCTTCGCGCGCCTGGGCCATAGCTGACTCAGCCGTGATGGTGATAAACGCATTGAGCCTTGAGTTAAGTCGCTCGATGCGATTCAAGCAGCCTTGAGTCAATTCAACCGGAGAAATCTTCTTGTCTCGGATGAGGCGAGAAGCCTCGTTGAGGCTTAGCCATGTGGCATCCGATGCCGGCACCGCGCCTACAGCCGCGTTTTCCATCGGCTTCGCATTGCCAATACCACTCATTAAGGTCACGGCAGTTGCGGAAAGGCTTTTGACAAACGTTCTACGGGAGCAACCTGACTCTTCTTTCTCTTTCATGCGGGGGATTATACGGCAGTGACTTTGAGTTCACGGCTTTGTGTCCCGAAAAATCGCATCCTTCCCATCCAGCGCGCATCCATTTAAAATAGAGATGTCATGAGCGATCACTTAGTCAATCCCGATGTAGAGCGCGAGCTGCTGACCAAGCGCTACGAGAATACGGCTGGCAATCCCGACGATGCCCAGCACCTGAAGAATGTGCTATTTGGCAATGAACAGCCGCAGGGCGTGATTCTTACCTCGCTTGATAACGTGGTGAACTGGATGCGCAAAAGCTCCATCTGGCCTATGACATTTGGCCTGGCCTGCTGCGCCATTGAGATGATGGCCATGGGCGCGTCGCGTTTCGACGTTGCGCGCTTCGGCGCTGAAGTAT
>DATBVH010000678.1:0-2286 GCA_036515395.1 Candidatus Angelobacter sp. | reverse complement strand
GGCCCGGCACACTTGCTTCCAGCCGCTCATCGCCGAAGCTCTTGATGGTTTCCACCAGCTTCAAATGCTCGTCGAAAAATATGCTGACGGCCTGCCTCCATGCCTGCTCATCGGTGCCTTTCACCGGCGGCCAGTCCATTTCTTTGGGCATGGTCTTCCATGCCGGAATCGGTGTTCCCTCGATCGCTCCGGAAAAGAATTTGATCCACGCATTCACATGGACCACGATCTCCCATATGGAATGAGCGTTAGCGATGGGATGGGCTTTGGCTTGCTCGTCAGTAACGCCATTGAGTATCTCGTGTAGCGAGTCTCCGTACCACGCCTCACCGTTGATAGTTGAGGCCAATTGATAAGCAATGCGATTGCATTCTGTATTCATAAAATAAGCGGCTGGCCAAAAGATGATAGCCAGCCGCCGCTTGATTTACAAATTTTAAGCTCCACAGAGGCGACAAGAGAGCACTGCAATCCTGAAACTTTTCCGGTCTTCTCCGTGCCTCCGTGTCTCCGTGGTAGGTTTGTTCTACGCCCGCACGTACTTCCCCGCGTCGATCAACCGCGCGGCAATCTGCTGCGTCAGCGCGATCACGTTGAACGGCTCATGTTTGAACAAACGCCGCAGGATGACCATCTGCGTGCGCAGCATGTCGCCTTCTGAAACCGCCGCCACAACTTTTTTGGCCGCCGCTTCGAGTCTGTCCAGCGACTGGGTCAGGCTCACCTGGGCCATGGCGACAGCCAGAGCAGACTTCGCTTCACCCTGGCGCTCAATCAGCTTCTGCGTTCGCAGCACCACGGAATCCATGGCAAAGACTTCAATCACCATGTCCGCAATCGCGGAAAGAATTTCCTGCTGTTGCTCGATCGCCGCCATGTATTTCTGCACCGCCGCTCCGGCCAGCATCAGCGTGGCTTTTTTTGCGTTGCTCACCATCGTGCGCTCTGCAGCCAGCGAACCTTCCAGTGGGTCCGCCGAACTCGGGCCGGACATGATTTCATCCGTCAGCTTCTTGATAGCGGGCATGAGAGGCAATTGGCCTTTCATCGCGCGCTTTAGGAGCCACCCAGTGATAATCATGCGATTAATTTCGTTGGTGCCTTCAAAGATGCGGTTCACGCGCGCGTCGCGATATGCCCGCTCTGCCGGATACTCTTCCACAAAGCCATAGCCGCCGTAAATCTGGACGGTCTCATCCACCACGTAATCCAGCATCTCCGAGCCAAACACCTTCAGGATGGAGCACTCGACGGCGTACTCCTCAATTCCCTTGGCCGTTTCTTTGTAAACATCGGGCGAGTTCTTGTCGATCTCTGACATCGCCGCATCAATCATCCCCACCGTGCGATAAGACATGCATTCGCCGGTATAGATTCCCGCTGCCATGTTGGCCAGCTTTTCCTGGATGATGCCGAAATCAGCCAGCGTCTTGCCGAACGCCTTGCGCTGTTTGGCATAGCCAATGGAATTGTTGAGCGCGTTGCGCGCCCCACCAACCACGCCTGCGCCCAATTTGTAGCGTCCGATGTTCAACGTGTTGAAGGCGATCACATGCCCCTTGCCGATCTCTCCCAGCAAATTTTCTTTGGGCACACGGCAGTCGTTCAGGATGATCGGCGTAGTCGAAGATCCGCGGATGCCCATCTTCTTTTCTTCCGCGCCCGACTGGAAGCCTGGAAAAGTACGCTCCACGATGAACGCGCTGAATTTTTCGCCGTCGACCTTGGCAAAAATAATCACCACGTCAGCAAAGCCGCCGTTGGTGATCCACATCTTCTCGCCATTCAGGATCCACTCTTTGCCATCCGGAGAAAGCACGGCCTTGGTGCGGGCGTTCATGGCGTCAGAAGCTGAAGTCGATTCAGAAAGCGCATAGGCAGCGATCAGTTCACCCGTCGCCAGTTTCGGCAGATACTTCGCCTTCTGCTCCGGCGTGCCGAAATAAACAATCGGCAGCGTGCCAATGCCGGTGTGTCCACCAAAAGCTACGCTGAAGCTGCCCGAGACGGAAATATGCTCATTGATGATGGCGGACGCAATCTTGTCCATGTCCGATCCGCCGTACTGCTCTGGAATGTCCACATTGGCGATGCCGATTTCGCACGCCTTCTGGATCAGCCCGCGCGTCACCGCGAATTCCTTGTGCTCGATCTTGTCCGCGTTAGGCAGAATCTCATTGCGGGCAAAGTCCTGCGTGGTCTGCGCAATCTGCTGGTGTTCTTCGCTCAGGTCTTCCGGGGTAAAGACCTGGTCAGTCGCGTGCTCTTCAATAAGAAAACTTCCGC
>DATBVH010000677.1:0-5988 GCA_036515395.1 Candidatus Angelobacter sp. | reverse complement strand
GTCAACATAGAGCAGCAGGCCTACTGGGGAATTGCCCAGCGTCTTGGGACCGACGACATCCATTTCCGGAAACTCATCAGCCATCATGACGAATGAGTCGCCGAATTTAAGCTCGGTGTGGCCGACGCGTCCGTCTGGTTGGGGCATGCGCATGATCTCAACCGCACCGAATATTTCTTTATAGAAGTCAATTGCCGCAGCTGCGCCTTTGACGACCAAGTACGGTGTGACATTGTGATATCCCTCAGGAATTGGTTTTGCTTTGTTTGCCATAAGAAATCTCCTTCCGCAGCATTGGAAATGCTGCACCATTTGATTCTGCCGAAGGCCGCGCTCTCAAGTATTGTAAAAATTTGACCCTACTGGTGAATAGGCACGTGATTCAAATGATCTGTCTTTCGCACCAAATAAGCTGTGGGATTAATGCCGGAGAACTCTTTGAAATCGTGGATAAAATGCGCCTGATCGAAATAACCGCAGCTTGTCGCCATGTCCGCCCAGGAAAAATCAGCCCCGGTGCGAATCTGCTGCAAGACCTGTTGAAAACGGCGGACGCGAGCAAAGAGCTTGGGTGTTAGTCCAACTTCATTGGAGAAAAGCTGAATGAACCGGCGCGAACTGATGCCGATGTGGCCGGCAAGCTCAGTCATGGCCGGAGCTGTGTGAATGTTGCGGAAAAGCCCCAGCGCGCAATCGACTGCACGATGCCTTTCCAGCGGCTTGAACGCCTGATCGAGCAGGCATTCTTCAAGCACCTGAAATTTCTTTTTCGGCGTTTGCGCTTCCAGCAAACGTTCCCGCAGCAATCGTGCCTCATGCCCCCAGAGGTCTTCCAGTGAGACATGGAGGTTGTGCAGCTCACCAGCCGGCATTTTGAAGAACGGAAATGCGCCGCCTGGTTTGAAGTGGATGCCGATGACCAAGGCCTGCTGCGCGGTATCGATGACAAAAAAGCTGGAATGCGGGCCGCAGAGCAGCGCCCCTGGAAGCCGCGTGTAGTGGTCAAGATCTTCGCGATCGTAAATCCGAGCTTCGTCTTGCTTCAGGTTGATGACCAACTCAATTGAGCCGTCTGGCATGAGGCGTTCTTTGCTATGTGGGCCTGGGGAGTAGCCGTCGTAGAACCAGAAGAGATCAACAAAGCTGTTGAGAGGAGGCTGCGGAATGTGGATGAACGACTGCATGCGACGAAAAGATTGTAGTCCTGCGCCTCATCTGAACCAACCCTGCTGAAATGAATGGGGCCAAAGAAAAAGCCCCGCATTTACGCAGGGCCGTGATTCCTGATTGAGGACTACGCTTTCGCGCTCTCGGCGGGCTCGACGAGAACAAAACGGCCGGAGCCACCCTTGTCCACGAACTTGATGGTGCCAGTCACCTTGGCGAAAAGAGTGTCATCTTTGCCGCGTCCGACGTTTGCGCCGGGCTTAATGCGAGTGCCGCGCTGGCGGACGATGATGGTACCGCCGGGAACAAGCTGTCCGCCGAATGCTTTTACGCCAAGCCGCTGCGCGTTGGAGTCGCGCCCGTTTCTAGAACTTCCTAAACCTTTTTTGTGTGCCATAACAAATCCTTGTTCTCAAGGGCTAAAGCCCTGGTCTTAGTATTCTCTGTCGCGTTTATTTCTTTTTGCCTTTGCCAGCGGCTTTCTTGGCCGGGCTCTTCTTAGCTGCTTTGGGCTTGGCCTTTGATTTGGACTTGCCTTTAGCCGATTTCGCCGGAACAGCTTCGCCTTCGGCATCTGCTGGTTTTGCCTTTTTGGGCTTGCGAGCCGGAAGGTCGGGAGCGGTGAAGCGCTCGCCGTCAAAAGCGATTTCAGTGATCCTTACCGCGGTAAAGGGCTGGCGATGTCCATAAATCTTTTTGTATTGCTTTTTGCGCTTGAAGTGGAAGACAAGGATTTTGTCGGCCTTGCCGCCTTCCATGACCTGTCCGCTGACCACTGCGCCGGCGCCGGGACCGATGGTGCCTTCCTGGCCGGACACAGCCAGAACGTCATTAAACTCAACTACATCGCCGTTTGCGGCGGGCAGCTTTTCCATTTTCACTACGTCGCCGGGTGCGACGCGGTATTGCTTTCCACCGGCGCGAATTACCGCGTACATAACTCTCTCCATCGCCCCTTCAAAGCGCTTGGCCGGAAAGGACTTATATTGACTTGTAAGATTGCTCAGCAGCCATGCTCAACAGGCAGGAATTTCCACCAGTGGCAAACCTTGTAATTTTAACGTGATAGAGGGGATATGGTCAAACTGGCGCGGCTTAACCCCGCAGGTACACCCGCCAGAAGAAATAGGCCGTCATGCTGCAGCCGAGAACGATGACCACATAGCGCACGGTGCGCGGCTCCATTTTCTGGGCGTACCATGCTCCCACATATCCGCCTAAAGCGCCGCCAACGAGCATGAGAAGCGCCTGCGGCCAGAACACAGCCCGGGCAACAATAAAAATAATTACCGCGACAGCGTTTCCGCAGGTGGCTAAAAGGGTCTTGAGGCCGTTCATGCTGTGGATGTTTTCGATGCCCATCATCGCCAGCAAGGCCAGCATGACAATGCCGGCGCCTGCGCCGAAGTATCCGATGTAGACAGCCGCGCAGGCCTGCAGGAGCGTGATGCCGACCACGCGCTTCATCGATGGGCCGCCGCCGGGATGGTGGCGATTGACCCATGCCGTTACGCGATTGCTCAAGGCGAAGATCAGCGTGGCGACTAAAAGAAGCCAGGGAATCAGCTTGTCAAAGGTGGCTTGCCCGGTCCTGAGCAGAAGGATCGAACCGAAGATGCTGCCCAGGAAAGTAATGATAATCAGCGGCAGAATACGTTTGAGCAGCTCTGCGCTCAGCGCCCGCCGATAAGCGCCAGTAGAAGCTAGAGTCCCCGGCCATAATGCGACAGTTCCGGTGGCATTGGCGTTGATGGAGGGAACGCCGGTAAAGAGCAATGCGGGAAAAGCAAAGAATCCGCCGCCTCCCGCAATCGAATTCACAATCCCGCCTGCCATGGCGGCAAGAAAAAGCAGGATGGAGTGGTGTGAGCTCACTCAACATTCTAGCGGATTTTTTACGTCGTGCGGACGGTTCTGCGCGCGGGTTTAGTAGGGACAACAGTTTTCAGCGCGCAGCGTAGCGGACCTTCAGCACCATGATAATCAGCAACAGCGCCAGCGTGACGGCATTGGCCGCGATAATTGGCATAGCCCACAGCCGGAAACCGTAAATGAGCCAGAGCACCACGCCAGCGGAGAAAGTAAGCAGCATGGCCCAGGAAAGATCATCGCAGCGCTTGCTTCGCCATGCGTGTATCACCTGCGGGACGAATGAAATTGTGGTCAACGCTCCGGCAATGAAGCCGAGCAAGCTGGTCAGGCGCATGTAAGACTCGTTCTCATAAATAGTTCTGTCATCTTATTCTGTTATCTGCCCTGCGATCTTGATTTCGTCGGTTCGAATATAAAATATTTTCCGTCCAGCGCCATGCCGCGAACATCTGCTGATACAAATTCCTAAGGATTCGTCCATGCCTGATAAAGCAGCGTTTCTCACTTTTCTGGTCGCAGCGTTCGCGCTCAACCTTGCTCCGGGACCAGACATGCTCTATGTAATTGGCCGCAGCGTAGGCCAGGGCCGCAGGGCCGGCATTGTTTCATCGCTCGGCGTCTTTGTCGGCTGCTGGGTGCATATTCTGGCAGCAGCTTTTGGGATAGCAGCGCTGCTGCGGTCCTCGCCAGTGGCTTTTAACGTGGTGCGATACGCGGGCGCAGCTTACCTGATCTACCTGGGAATAAGGATGCTGGCGCAGAAGACCGACCTCACCTCGCAGCAGCTGAAGGCCGAGAGCCTTACCAGCATCTTCCGCCAGGGCGCGATCACCAATGTGCTCAATCCCAAGGTCGCCATATTCTTTCTGGCGTTTCTGCCGCAATTCATTGATGCACATCGCGGCAGCGTGGCGTTGCAGATTGTGCTGCTGGGCCTGATCTTCAACGTCGGCGGAACCCTAGTCAATCTTGCAGTCGCATATGCCGGCGGAACGCTGGGTGAACTGTTGCGACGGAACCAGGCCATAGCGCGATTGCAGCGGCGCTTTACCGGACTGATCTTTCTGGGACTGGGATTGCGTTTGGCGTGGCAGAAAAGATAGTTTGCCAAAAATGAAAAAGAGCACGCCAAACTGCCCGCGTGCCCTGTTTTCTTAACGTCGATTCTGAAGTTACATCAAAAATTCGTTTGTCTGCCGGGTGATGGGATGCTGCATCTCTTCCAGCTCATTCTTGACTTGGTTGAGTCCATAGACAAGATGCTCAAATTCCTGCGACATGCGGCGGAAGAGCGGCGCCACCTTGGCATACTCAAAGTGCTCAAATTTGGAGACGATATAGTAGCTCTCCTTGCCGGCTTTCACAAAGTCGATCAGGCTTTCCATGCGCGTGCGGCGCAGCCGATATTTATTCAAGCCCTGCGGGAACATGCCGGTGAAGAAAAGCGAGTAATCGCCAATATGTTTACGCACCTGGCGCTCACGATCAAATGACGGAGCCGGCCCATAGACAGGATCGGACTCCAGCAGCATCTCGCCTACATCGCACAGCGCACGGCCGTCGGCATTCTTGATCTTGTAGAGAGTTTCCGCTTCGCAGAATTCGGTGAGCAGGTTGGCTACGTAATCATGCACTTCTGCACTGCGCACGCCAATCTCACCATAATTTCTTTCAACTACTTCCTTGAAGAACCGCTGCAATGGATTCGATTCAGGTATCACCTTGTCACCCCTTTTCCCTGCACTACACCGTCAATGCCGTTACGTCGTCACCGCCCCGGCATAAAACGTGAAAGCAAATTGGGGAACGCTGATTCATATGAGTGCAGTATGAGTACTCTGGGTTATCTGAAGCAAGTAATTTGTGTGGTAACTCTGCACTTTGGCAGCAAGACGAATGGAGTGCTAAAAGCGAAGGGACAATGAACAAACGTGTGGAGCAAGCAACCAGACGATAAAAGCCCTCATCCACCCAGACCTTTTTTCACCAGCTCACTCACGGTCTTGCCTTCCACGCGCGCGCCGGTGGCCTGGAATTTGGCCATCACGTTTTTCATTACGGAGCCCATATCCTTCATGGTGGGTGAGCCCATCTCAGCGATTGTGGCTTTCACTGCTTCGGCAATTTGCTCTTCGCCCATGGCTTTGGGCAGATAGTGCTCGATCAACTTGATCTCAGCCGCTTCTTTATCCGCCAACTCCTGGCGACCGCCTTTGGTGAACTGCTCAATGGAATCACGGCGCTGCTTGATCAGCGTGCTCAAGATCTGCTGCGTCTCTTTGTCGTCGAGCGGCGCACGCTTTTCGACCTCTTTGTAACTGAGAGCCGACTTGACCATGCGCAAGGTGGAAAGGCGCAACTCGTCGCGGCTGCGCATGGCGTCAACCATATCTTTTTTGATCTGCTCGCTGATCGTCATCGATGGAAACCCTCGCTAAGGTGGAGAAAGAGAATTATAAGCTGACCGGTTTGATTCCGGCCTGCGGTCGCATTATGATCGAAACTCCTCCGGAGAAATCATGCAGCCGCTCACCCTGATCCTGAACATTGCCGTTGTTGTGGGCATTGTGGGGATCGTAGTTTACTGGGTGCGGCATTTTGCGGTGTTCCTGGGCTATAAGGCCATAGCGCCGGACGTGCTCAAGATTGCTGAGTTGCTGAAGGCGCAGCCATTGCGTGATCGCAGCGACGTGGTGCTGGAAGGGCATTACGGCGGCAATCCCACGATCATTCGGTTCTCTCACCGGGTGGATACGCCGGGGCTCGACATACAGATGCGCGTGCCCGCAACGATCAGCTTTTTTCTGCTTCCGAAAAACTTTGCGACCACAAATGAAGGACGCGTGCTGATGCGCACCGGCAGCGCTCCTCTGGACAGAAGATTCCATGCTCGGACTGATCATCCCATGGAATTCAAGATGCTGACCGCCGGAGCTGAGATGAGGAAAA
>DATBVH010000676.1:0-4582 GCA_036515395.1 Candidatus Angelobacter sp. | reverse complement strand
CATACCGCATGGCCCCTACGCTGATGTGCGGCATCGGTTCGCCCTCTTCATTCAGAATGCGGCCTGTAATCACTGCTCCGGGCAGCATCACCAGATTCAGGGTTTGCGGCTTTCCCGCTTCAACCGTAACCAGCATTCCCTCTCGCGCGTGGGCGCTTTTCATCACCATGCCCACATGTGAAGCATGGACGTGGTAAGTGCCAGGAAGAAGATCGGTAAACTCGAAATGGCCTTTCTCATCCGTCTTTGTGCTGAATTTCCGGTCAGCGGCGGAGTCATCTTCAACTCCGTCGGGCTCGTCCGCCTTTGCCCCTCGGATAGCAGCGACTTGGACGTTCTTCAAAGGGATACGCGTGTCTGCTTGAAGAACAATCCCTGAAATTGCAGAAGCAGATGGTGTAGCGGAACTTGGTGTAGCAGCAGTTTGTGCGGGACCAGTTTGTGCAGCATCGGGCTTAATTTCCTGGCATGTGCAAATAGCCGCGAAGAAGATTGCGAAGGCGAATCCCAATTTATATGGCATGGTTGTCTTCCTGGTGCGGTCTCATTCGAGCGCAAAAATAACGAGAGAACCACGTTCAGGTAGATGCAAATCCAGTGTCGCCGGTTTGCGCAGGTGTCTCCTCCCGCACTCCAGCGGGCAGCGCAGCGCGCCTCCCCAGCACCTCTCGATTTCCACCACCGCTTTCTGCCGGTACGGCATCCTAATTTGAGATGGAATAATCTGTCGCAATAAACGCAAACATTTATCTAAACACAATTACCCTACGCAGCAGCTTAGGCCAGTGCCGCTCTCTGCGCGTCGATAAAAGCTGACGCCCACTCTCGAATTTATCCAATAAACGCGCCAAAAAATTTGACGCGCCATTTCTCGATATATCAACAAAAATAAAAAGGAGATATTGATGTACCACCACGTAAAAAAACTTATGTACACGGTGAACGTGGGAGCTCCCGACCCGCGATTCGGAAACATGCTGCTGGAGCAGTTCGGCGGCGCTAACGGTGAACTTGCGGCGGCCATGCAATATTCGATTCAGGGCTTCAATTGCGAAGATCCGGCCCGCAAAGACCTGCTGATGGACATTGGGACGGAAGAATTGAGCCATCTTGAAATCGTTGGGGCGCTCATCCGGATGCACCTGAAGCCCATGAAGTCTGATCGGGCGGCGGCAGAAGCAGACCCGCTGGTGGCCATTGCAGGCGGAGGCGGCGTAAGCCTGGTCAATTCCATGGGTGACGCATGGACTGCCGATTATCTAAAGATCACCGGCGATCTTGCCGTGGATTTGCGCAGTAACATTGCAGCCGAAGCGCGAGCAAAGATCGTTTATGAGCGGTTGATTGCCTTTACTGACGATCAGGGGAGCAAAGAAGCGTTACAGTTCCTCATGACCCGTGAGATAACCCACATGCGAGCTTTCTCTGCTGCGCTTGAGAGCATGGAGAAGCCCCCATTTTCGATTGGAATTATTCAGCCCACACCCGGTTTGGTTGACCAGTATTTCAACGCTTCCACCGGTGAAGGTGATGAGGGAGAGACTGACCAGGTGGGACCTTGGAACAAAGGCAATGGTCTCCATATCGTGCAATCTGACCTGGTGGATGGTAAGGGCGAACCGTTGAACACAAAACCGTACATGCCGCAGCCGGGCACGGAAGTCACATCCAGCGTTGACTCCACTCCTGTCGGCGAACACACAGGCGCCAAGAACGCCAGGAAAATCGACAAGCCCCAGAGAAGGGCGTCGTAAAACAAACATCGACTCTGCGGGCTGGGCGATCCAAAGCCAAAGCCCCTGCAGAGTCGATCTGCAATCTCACGCTTCCACGCCTGTTCTCACCTGAGAACAAGACCGGCCACAAACTGTCTTACACATTATTTCGATCCGCGCTCATCCGCCTGCGGCAAAAATTTGTTTGATTTTCGCAGCGACTCCGCAGTGGAGGTTCTGTTTGCGGGCCGCTGCTTCTTACTGATTACGGCTTGCCTTCGCCGGCTTTATAGATGTAGCGGATGGAGGGCTTGTAGATCAGCAGGGCAGAAGAGCTGCCGCGGCTGAGCTTGATGCAGTTGCGGTCATACCATTCGATGCAGCCCTGCACCTCTTCGCCGTCTTTCAATACCACTACCACGGGAGTCTTGCCTTGGATCTGCTTCTGGTAATAATAATTTTCGGCGTGGGTCTGCTCGGGCGGGCCACTGCGGCGAGCGACGGCAGGCGCACGATCAGTGCGCTCCAGCCGCTCACGGCGTTCTGAGACTGGTTCGGTGCGCGGAGCCGGCGAGCTCAAGGAAGGCCGAATCAATTTCCGGCTTACAAATTCTTCCTCTTGGGTACGCTCGGGAGCCTGGCGAGCGGCTGTTGAATCCATTCCATCCTTCATAATTGTCCGTCCCCGCTAAAAAATCGAAACTTGCACCGGCAAAACAAAACCGGCTCGGCTGGCCGAGCTGAATCCCTGGAAAATTTGATCGAGAATTCAGTGCGGGTTAATGCTGTAACCGTACCACAGGGCCGTGTAGCTTTCAATTGCCTGAAAGGCCAATCACCGCGCGTTGTACCTTACGTTTTTCATCGAACATACGGCCACAACGCCGATCCGCGGGCATTTATCGTTCCAGCGCCAGCGCAAATGCGTCCAATGAAAGCGGTCGCAGCACGTTGCGGCGCATTCCGCTCTGGACTTTCCCTAACTGATAGTTTGCCTGGGTAATCCAGTCAAAATCCACAGTAGCGGCCAGCGACTTTAACTCCGCAGCGATGTCTGTATTGCGGACCAGATCCGGAGCGTTGGAAACCATCGCCAGCAGGTCTTTCAGCAGACCATAAACCGCGCCCAGCAAGCGATCAGTCTTTTCTTTGCCCTCACCGCCTGCGCGATAGGTTTCCGTAGTCCGGAACAGGTCAGAGTGCTCGCCAGAGCGGACAGCCGTTACCAGCAGCGTAAGCGCGTCTTTGCGCGCGGACATATATTCTTCCAGGTTGAGCGTGCGTGCCCGGCCAACGGCCCCGCCGCTCAGTCGAGCCACAAGCTGGCGCTGCCGTGCATTCCATTCCGGCCGGGATTTCTCCAGGTAACGCTCGATTTCGGAATTTGGAAGCGCGCTCAGGCTGAAGATGACGCAGCGTGAGCGGATGGTCGGCAGTAATTCTCCGGGGTTGCGGACAAGAATGAAAAGCGTGGCGAAATCCGGCGGCTCTTCCAGCACTTTCAATAGCGCATTGGCCGCTTCTTTCATGAACGCCGAATCCACAAAGATGAACACGCGCCGCCGCGATTCCTGCGGCTTATAGCGCGCGGTCTGGATTACCTGCCGTACCTGGTCAACTTTGATCATCATCTGCGGCGGGTCAGGCGGCACCACCAGAACGTCAGGATGCGTCTGCACCAGGATGCGAGTTTCGCGCTTGTCGGTCTCGCGCAGCCCTTCGCGGGCTTCCACGGCCTCAGCAAAGCGGCTTTCCAGGTCTTCAGCCTGGCCGATTCGCGTGCAGTTTGAACAAACGCCACAGAAATCCGGCAGGCCGTCCGTCAGCCGCGGATCAAGGCAATTCATGGTTCGCGCCACCATCAGCGCCAGGGTGTACTTTCCAGCACCTTGCGGGCCAGCCAGGATCACGGCATGGGGAAACCGGTCGCGCGCCAGCATCTCTCGCAACTGGCGGACAGTCTCCGCATTGCCCTGAAAGTCAGAAAAAGGCATACGTCATTCTAAACATGAAAGAAACAGGCGCAGGCGGTGGATTTCAATCTTTCTGCGCGATTTTATGCCCTTGTAAGCTACTGATAATAAGCAAGATATTAAATTGTTGGAGTTTTCTGATTATTTTTTGCGCCAGGTCTATATTTCCGGCAGGTGTTCTGACTCTACTACTACAGAAGCAGGCTCATCCGTCGACTGCTAAATAGGTGGATATGGACCCGGAAGCCGTATCCACCTAGTAATTTTTTAGGCCCCTTTTCAAGCCTCCCGCCACTGATCCCGCTGCAAAATAGTTTCTTGTTTCTGCAAATCATCCATTAGCTTTTTTAACAGGACTCTAATCACCGCCTAACAAACTCCGTCCATGATTGCGGGCAAGGGAGTTCCCCGTCCCAATTGATTGTTTGAGGCTGGCGTCTTCACCCTCCGAGGCTCCCCCTACGAGAGGTGTCTGTGTTCATCGAATTTGTGGAACTGGCGTGGTCCAGGGTTTTCCCCTGCCGTCATAAGAAATGCACGCCGCTCATTACCTGCCGCAAGGGCCAGCCACGGTCACGTGTCGCGGCCATTACCGGAACTTATTTTGTGTGCCTGAAATGCGGCAAAGAGTTTGCCTATGACTGGGAGAACATGCGGGTGATCAATCCCGAACCCAGCCAGATGAAGCTGCTGGCTGAGAAGGCCACTTAAACGCCACTGAGATGTACGGCGGTAAGTAACGTCCGAAACTAAATTTTTTCGCCGGCCAGGCGCAGCAACCCCGGATTGCGCGAGGGACCTTTTGTGGCCGAGGACTTTTGCGTCCACGCTTTACGGATGGAATCCGCCAGCGCGTCAGTGTCGTTGTTGTTGTCCGCCGGCATAGGCGATGCG
>DATBVH010000675.1:0-10416 GCA_036515395.1 Candidatus Angelobacter sp. | reverse complement strand
GCTCTGCGGCGTAAAGTGCAAGTCTGCTGTGGCTGCAATTCTCATGTGTAATTGGAAATCTTATGAACAATGGTTGAATCGGCCATGCTCAAGCTGCTTCCTTCTGCTCTCGACGAATCAGTTCTGCTTTCTCACGGTACTCTTCCAAAATGTTGCGCTTGCCCCACTCGGCCACATCAATAGCAAACATCTTGTCGTCAATCAAGCTGCCGCGAAAGTTTGCGCTCTTATTCGGATGCGCCAGCTCCACGCTAAATCGATGCACCAGCTCCGTCCATATCTCGGCTGGAACATAGTCGGAATGCGCCGGATAAATGTAATGGTAGAGCACCAGGCTCCAGAACAGCATTTCCCAGTGATCGCCAATGAGGCTCATTAGCCGCTGCCAGTCAAACTTGCCTTTGGTGCCGTAAATCACGTGGCAAATATCCGCGCCATCAAAGCGCTCGCGCCGTGTGACAAAAATCTTTGAGACAATCAGCTCTTCCGGGGCCAGCACCCGCACGGACAATCCAAATACTTCTGAACGGCTGGCATGGCGTATCCATGAATAATCCACCCGCAGCACGGCGTTGCTCATGCCGGTGATCAGGTCCACAAAAAAGCCGTCGCGTTTGGCCTTGGCCAGCCACACGGAATCCAGGACCTCGGTTTCAAAACCATCTTTTTCCAGCAGCGTTAGCGCGCGCCCCACTTCCTGCGCGGGAAGAAACATGTCCAGGTCCTTGGTATCGCGCCAGATGCCGGTATGCTCATGCAGCGCAAAAGCCCCGGAAATAACAAATGGGACATGGTTCCGCTCCAGCAATTGGATCACTTCTCGAAATAGGCACTCCTGCTGCTTGCAAAAGACCGGCGGCGTAGAGGAGCTTACTGGCAACGAAATTTCCTGGTCGTCAGGCATCACGGATTAGATGGCCGTTCCCGATGCCACGTTGTTGAACTACCCTGAAAAATGCACCACGGAAGGTAAGGGTCTGGAACATCATTCGCCCGGGAGAGCATCTAATATAGAGGTTGGACGGAGTCTTCATGGCCAAAAAGGAATCTGTGATCGAGGTCGAGGGCCGCCAGATCAAGTTATCGAATCTGGAGAAAGTGCTTTATCCCAAGGCTGGCTTTACCAAGGGTCAGGTCATCGATTATTACGTTCGCATTGCTCCCGTGCTGCTGCCCCATCTTGCTGATCGTGCTCTAACACTCAAGCGTTATCCTAATGGCGTTGATGGCATGTTCTTTTATGAGAAAAACTGCCCCACTTACCGCCCATCATGGATGAAAACCGCCAAGGTCTGGAGCGAAGGCAACAATCGCTTTATGCACTATTGCGTTGTTGCAGATCTGCCAACACTGGTCTGGCTCGGCAATCTCGCCGACCTTGAGTTGCATACTTCACTTTCGCGCGCGCCTGAAACGAATCGTCCCACCGTGATCGCCTTCGATCTCGACCCCGGTGCTCCTGCCACCATTGTGCAGTGCTGTCAGGTCGGCCTCTGGGTGCGAGAGATTTTTGAGCAGTTCGGATTGCAAGCCTTTGCCAAGACCTCCGGATCCAAGGGACTTCAGATTTATGTTCCCCTGAACACCGCTGTGACATATGAACAGACCAAGCCCTTTGCCAAGGCCATTGCCCGGCTGTTGGAAGATCGCCATCCCGATCTTGTTGTTTCAGACATGAAAAAGGCCCTGCGCGTGAATAAAGTCTTTGTCGACTGGAGCCAGAACGACGACTACAAAACTACCGTCAACGTTTACTCACTGCGCGCCAAAGAGCAGCCCACGGTATCCACCCCGGTTACCTGGCAAGAGGTGGAAAACTGCCTAAAAAAAGCCGATCCCGAGCTGCTGGTTTTTACCTCAGACCAGGTTCTGCAGCGAGTAGAAAAATCCGGAGACCTTTTTGAGCCCGTGCTCAAGCTCAAACAGAAACTGCCTTCGCTCACGGCGCTGGGACAGGGTGACTCTCAATCGATGGCTCAAGTGCCAGCGGCAGGGAAGGTTAAAAAAATTCAATCTGCCCCGCCTACCCGTAAAACCGCTTCCAAGGTAGTCACCAAAGCAGTCAAACGCAAAGCCAAAGTTCGCTAGATTTTCCATTCGCAACAAAACAGCCATCGATGTCTGATTTCAGCCGCTATTCACCTGCTTTTAAGCTCCACATTACTTTAGGACACTCCAATCTCGTGATGGTCCAGTGACCATGTTCGCGCCCAAATATGGAGCGATTCCAGAGCTCACCCGCATCAAAATGGGTGTAGGAAAAAATGGCTGACAAAGGCTTCCAGATCGCGTCCCGGCTGCGCACCTTGACTTCAGAGCTGCGTCTGCTGGAGCGTGATCTTAAAGATGGCACCATTTCCGACGATGCGGCCCTGCAGGAGTTTCGTCATGCCCTGGATGAAATTCGCATGACATCCTGGACCGCCAGCGAACTGCACCATGCCCAGCACGGACGCAAAGAGCTGCTTGCGTCGTTTCTGGCAGCAGAGCGAATCCGCCGTTTCGCGCAAATGATCCGCGACCTTTCCCTGGACATGGAGCATGAGGACGTAAGCTGGGAAAGCGGCGGTATTCAGACCTTGTACGATGCCGTAACACTCCTGCAATCACGGCTCGATCGCCTCATTCGAGATCATCGCGCCAACTTTCGCAACCTCAAAGACGATCAACGCTGATCTACCGAATCGCCTCTTCCGCCACCTGAGATTGGTTTGCCGCACGCTGATGGCCGGCCGCCAGATGTTCCAGCGCGGCATTGATCCCGCCGGACTTATGCGGCACCTTTGCCAGTTTCAGCCCCATCTCCACGCCGCTCAAGGTTCCTGCCAGCATCAGATCGTTGAAGTGCCCCAAATGCCCGATGCGGAATACCTTGCTTCCCAACTTGGCCAGCCCTGTGCCCAGGGACATATCAAAAGCATCCAGAATGATTTCCCGCAATTTATCCGCATCATGGCCTAGCGGCATGGCGACTGCCGTAAGCGAGCTGGAATATTCCTTCGGCTCTTCACACCACACTTCCAGCCCCCAGGCTTCCACGGCGGCGCGTGTGGCTTCAGCATGGCGGTCATGGCGGCGAAACACATCTTCCAGTCCTTCTTCATGCAGCATGGCCAGCGCTTCCCGCAGTCCCCACAAAAGGTTCGTCGCCGGCGTGTATGGAAAGAACCCTGACCGATTCGGCTTGAGCATCTCCTGCCAGTCCCAGTAATAACGCGCCATTTTTGCGGACTTATTCGCCGCCAGCGCCTTTTCTGAAATTGCGTTAAAACTCAGCCCTGGTGGAAGCATCAATCCTTTTTGCGATCCTCCCACCGTTATGTCTACGCCCCATTCCTCGTGACGATAGTCCATCGATCCCAGAGACGAAATCGTATCCACCATCAGCAGCGCTGGATGCTGCACCCTGTCCATGGCCTTGCGAATCTCGGCAATTCGGCTAGCGACTCCCGTAGAAGTTTCGTTGTGAACGACCAGCACTGCTTTGATCGTGTGCAGTTTGTCTTCTTTCAGCCGATGTTCGGCGTCCTCGGGTTGCGCGCCGCGCCGCCAGTTTCCCGGCACATAGTCGACGACCAGCCCATGCCTTACAGCGATGTCGCGCCACAAATTGGAAAAATGCCCGGTTTCAAACATCAGCACACGATCGCCAGGAGAGAGAGTGTTCACAATCGCCGCTTCCCACGCGCCCGAGCCGGATGCCGGATAGATCACTACCGGACCTTTGGTCTTGAAGATTGATTTCACGCCTTCAAGCACTTCGGCGCCAAGCTGCGCAAACTCCTGGCCCCGATGATCAATAACAGGGCGGTCCATCGCCCGCAAAACGCGGTCAGGAACGTTGGTGGGTCCGGGAATCTGTAAGAAATGGCGTCCTGTATGAATCATGATTTTTGTCGCTCCGCTCTAAACCGCTTAAGGGCGTCGTAGATTTAGGAATTTCTGCGCCTATTGCGTTCGCGTGGCATGCAATCAGCTTCATGGCGCATACAAATGTTCGAGAAACCATAGGCAGCACCGATTTCTCTGCCCTCAGTTTAAAACACTCCATTAGTACCACGCTGAGAATTCGCATCCGATCAGTGTCATCCGTGCTAATCAGTGGTGAGATTCGCTTCTTTATCCGCGCCGATCCGCGTTCATCAGCGGTAGGGTTTCTCTGCGTCCCTTACAGCTCCTTCACAATTCTCTGTAATTTCTTCGCAATCTCCTCCGGATCGGCAGTTGGCTCAAATTGCACGGGATCGCCGATCCGTACCTGTACGGCGTATGGCGGCGCGTAATGCTTCTTGGCGATTTTGAAGGGAAACAGCCCATCGATGCGCATGGGAATAATCGGCAGGTTTAGATGCGTTGCCAAAAGTCCGATCCCGCTGCGGAAGGGCGACATCTCGCCTGTCTCTGTACGGCGCCCTTCCGGAAAAATCACTACGCTATAGCCACGATCCACCAGTTCGCCGGCAAAGCGGAAGCTCTCACGGTACTTGGCCCGTTGGGGCAGCGAGAAGACGTTAAAGAATGCCACCATTAACGCATACCGGAACTGCTCCCACCACCGTTTCAGAAAAAAACAGTCTTTCGGTGGATAGCGCATGGAACGCAGCATCTCACCCTGCATGGCCACGCCCAGCTTGTTGCGCAGATGCATAGGCAAAGCAGCCATCAGAAATCCAATATCGATCTGGGCAATGTGGTTGGAGATAATGAGAGCAGGCCCGCGAAAAGCTTTTAGCCGCTCCCGGCCGATGATTTTTGGCCGCGCCATCACCATAATGTAAGGCAGCGTGACGCAGTTGTACCCCAGCACCCGAATCCAGCGCACCAGCCGGCTCTGCGGCCAGCGAGAATAAGGGTAGTTATTTGTCTTGGCTTCCGGCGCTGATTTCTTGAGCAAGTTTTCCAAATCGGCAACAGTATTTACCTGGGAAAACTCGCGGTCACCCAGATCAACTTGATAGCGGCTTTCAATCGCGGCCATTAACTCCACGCGATCAAGTGAACTCAGGTTCAAATCGTTTTCCAGATGCGCTCCCGGCTTAAGATCAACGCGATGCCCGGCAATGTTGCCGATCAACTCCTCCAGCGTCCCATTGGGTGCTACATCCTTTCGCGTCCTTTGCGAAAGGGTGGGATCTGAGTCGCTTCCATTCGCTTGATCTTCCGCGGCTCGTCGAATCAATTCCAGCTTCGGCTTCTGCGTGGATGTGCGCGGGAAATCGTCATCAGGCCATACCAGCCAGCGGCGTATCTTCTGGAAATCGGCAAGCGTCTGGTTGGCGTTTGCCACAGCAGCATTTCCGGAATCTCCATTCTTGAGCAGCAGCACAGCGCAGGCTTCCGCGTTTCCTCCTGCGGCAACACCCACCACCACTACGTCACGCACCTGCGGCTGCTTGCGCAGGGCCTGCTCCAGGTCTTCCGGATAAATCTTTAACCCCGCGGGCGTTACGATTACGTTCTTACTGCGACCCTTAAAGTAGAGATTGCCTTCTTCGTCCATCGCGCCCAGGTCGCCAGTGCGAAACCAGCCTTCTTCGCCCGTCACCGGCTTGAATCCCTTGCCCTGCCAGTACTGCCGCGCCACGTTTTCTCCGCGCACCAGAATCTCACCGGTTTCTGGATCAAGCTTCATCTCGCGGCCGGGCAGGACTTTGCCGATCGATCTGCGTCCAACTTTGAAAGGATGGTTCAGGCTGATCAACGAACTCGTCTCCGTAAGCCCATAGCCCTGCACCACCACATAGCCCAGCCGCCGCCAGAATTCTTCTGTGTTCTGGTCGAGCGCTGCGCCGCCGGAAATAATTGCCCAGAACTTCCATCCAAATAGTCTTCGAATTTTCCTGAAGCGCCACCAGCGCTTCAGAAAATGCTCATTCTCAGCGCGTTCCCAATGCGCTTCGATATACGAGCGCAGATCATCGCGCAGTTTATTTTTTAGAGATTCCACCACACGCGGCACCGCCACCAGCACAGAAATGCGCGCGCTCTTGATGGTCGTAATGATGTCGGAAGGTTTAAAGCTGTCCTGAAAATGCACCGTGCCGCCCAGAAGCGCCGGAATGAACATCCCCATGAATTGCCCGAAGACGTGGCTGAGCGGCAGCAGCTCCAGAAAACGTATGGGATGAAACAGCCGCTCTGATCTTCGATATTTAGGAAACTCACGCTCAATGGGATCAACGCTGGCCAGAATATTTCCATGCGTCAGCACCACACCGCGCGGCTCTGCCGTGGTGCCCGACGTAAAGACGATCTGCGCTGTGTCGTCGCGGCTGAACTGTACCGGAGCAGAGGGCTCTGCTGATCTCTGCGCGAGTGCTTCGCTCAGGCTTTCAAGTTCTAAGCATGGCCGACCGCCAGCATGCACCGCCAAAGCGCTGGCGCAGACGATGAGCTTGGCATCCACGTCAGACATTACGCGTTGGGCAAAGTCGGGTGCCGCAATGCGGTCCATCGGAACGGCCACTGCGCCGCGCAACATGCAGCCAAAGAACGATCCCACCCATTCCGCGCAATTATCGCCCCACAGTAGCACACGGTGGCCCTTGCCGATCCCTCGAACTTCAAGTTCGCGGGCAAAGCGGAATTCCAGCTCGGCAAGCTGACCATAGGTCCACCGCAGGGTACGAAACCCGCGACGGTGTACATACGCGATCTCGCTTCTGCGCGACAGGTGCAGTTGCGGATACTCGGCTAGGGTCTGTGGCATCTCTCTCTAAAATACCGATTCAGCCCACAGTACGCAAAGCGGCAAAGCGCGGCAATCAGCAGCTTTCAGCAACTGGCAAGTCGCCGACTCCTTTTACCGCAGAGGATGCGAGGGACGCAAAGCAAGAAGGAAAGTTTAAATTCCCATCCATTTTGCGACCTTGCGCCCGTTGCGGTTAATGTTTCTGATCTGCGCATTTCTGCGGAAATCTGCGGCTATACTCTTTAGCTGAATGCTGACCGCTGATTGCGAAGCTACGTACTGTAATCCGCATTGATCCGCACATACTCTGCCGTAAGATCGCAGGAGAGAAACTCCAGAGAGGCATTGCCCGCGCCCAGCGCAATGCGAATCTCATACACAGGTTCTGACATATAGGCATGTGCCCGATCATGGTTGAAAGGGCAGGCGGCCCCATGGCGGCAAATCTGCTGTTCACCCAGATAGATATTGATTCGCTCCGGCTTGATCTTTACTCCGGAATAACCAATTGCAGAGAGAATGCGTCCCCAGTTCGGATCAGCGCCCGCCCACGCTGTTTTTACCAGAGGTGAATTGGCAATGGCACGCCCGATCTGGCGTGCTTCACTGCGCGACCGCGCCTGTTCGATATTCAAGCGCACCACATGCTGCACGCCCTCGCCATCGGCCACAATCTGTCCCGCCAGCGAGCGGCACACCTTTGTCAGCGCCGCCTGAAATTCATTTCGCACGGATTTGAACTGGACGCCGCTCTTGCCGCTGGCCAGCAGCAGTGCCGTGTCATTCGTGGAAGTGTCACCGTCGATGGAAATATTGTTGAAGCTCTGGTCCGCCGCTTCTTTCAAGCAGGTTTGCAGCTCGCGTGGGCTTGCCGCCAGATCGGTAAATAGATAGACCAGCATGGTCGCCATGTTGGGATGGATCATGCCAGCGCCCTTGGCCACTCCTGCCAAGGTCACCTGCGTTTCATTGAAAGTTATTGATTGCGATGCAACTTTCTTGTGCGTGTCCGTGGTAAGGATTGCGTTGGCGAATTGATCGAACGCATCAGGACCGGGCGAAGCCGACTTTACAAGCGGGGGAATCGCTGTGTGAATTTTCTCCAGAGGTAGCTGAACGCCAATGATCCCCGTGGAAGAGGGAAATACGCGATGCGGACTGACCTGAAGTTGCTTTGCAACGCCAATGCACACGCTGTTGGCGGCTTTCAGTCCTTGTTTTCCGGTGGCGCAGTTAGCATTGCCGGCGTTTACAATCAGCGCCCGCATCAGCCCCTGTCCACGGCGCAGATGCTCGCGCCCCACCGTGACCGGCGCAGCAACGATCTGATTGCGCGTGAATATGGCGGCTGCGGAAGCGCCATCCGGAACTAAAGCTAGAGCTAGATCGGGTTTGCCGCTGGCTTTGATGCCGGCGGTGCATGCGGAAAAGAGAAATCCCTGAGGCGGATTCGTGCTCACACGGTCAGCTTAACCAGCGGTTTTGGTATCTGCAAGTCGCGCACTCCGCTGTGTTGGGGGATCTCACCGCGATACATGGCGATCTCGTCGCACGCGTTAAAGGCTGGGCAGTGCACGCAGTCTTTGTAGATCTTGTCGGGCAGATCGTCACGTTTGGCCAGGCTGAATCCCATATGGGCAAAAAACTCCGGGATGCGCGTAAAAAGGCAAACGCAAGTGACCTCATGACGTTCAGCTTCCTTGAGCAGCGCTTCCACCAACAGTCGCCCCGCGCCCGCACCTTTGGTAGAAGGCATTACGGCGATGGAACGAATCTCCGCCAGATGCATGCCGTAAAGATGCAGAGCGCCGCAGCCGACAATTTTACCGCCATCTTCGGCCACTACAAAGTCCCGCACATTCTCGCGCAACTCCGCCAGCGTGCGCGGCAGCAACGTGCCGTTCCCGGAGTACGCGCGGATGATTGCATGAATCTGCTCGACGTCTGGCAGGATGGCGTTACGCGTGCGTACCATGCGCCTCCTGCATCGTAGCCAGTTTTTCGTGGGCAGCCTTAAGCGCCTGCTGCACACGATGCGCGGCTGTCCCGCCGGGAACATCATGGCAGGCCAAAACATTTTCCACTGTCAGCTGCTGATAAACATCACTATCGAATGCGGGGCTGAATTCGCGCAGTTCATCCAGAGACAGTTGCTCCAGTTCACACTCCTGCAGCACGCACTTCTGCACTGCCTTGGCCACGATCTCATGCGCTTGCCGGAATGGCACGCCGCGCTTGGCTAGATACGTGGCAGCGGCCATGGCGTTCATGAATCCACTTTCGCAAGCAGCCTTCATGTGCTCCTGGTTGAACTTCACCTGGCGCATAAAGCCCGCAGCAACTTTAAGGCAATGTCCGGTAGTGGCCACTGCTTCAAACAACGGCTCCTGCGTCTCCTGCATGTCTTTGTTGTAGGCAAGCGGCAGGCCTTTCACGGTCGTAAGCAGTGCCACCTGATTGCCGATAAGCCTCGCCGACTTTCCGCGGATCAGTTCCAGCGCATCTGGATTCTGCTTTTGGGGCATAGCGCTGCTGCCCGTGGAGTAAGCCTCGGGCAGCGTGATAAAGGCATATTCCTGCGTAGCAAAAATAATGAATTCCTCTGCCCAGCGGCTAAGATGAATGCCCAGCAGAGAAAGTGTGTTAACCAACTCCAGCGCAAAGTCTCGATCGCTGGTTGCGTCCATGCTGTTGGCCGTGGGGCGCGTGAATCCCAGCGCTCGGCTCACCAGTTCACGGTCCAGCGGCAGTGTTGCTCCCGTGACTGCGCCGGAGCCGAGAGGGCACTCATTGGCGCGTTCGCGGCAATCCAGCAGGCGCTCGCCGTCACGAAAAAACATTTCGAAATATGCCAGCAGCCAGTGAGAGGTCAGAACCGGCTCCGCCCGCTGCAAATGCGTGTACGCCGGCATTACCATGGTCTTCGTTTCACCGGCGCTGTCCAGCAGCGCTTCCAGCAGATCGCCCAGCAGCGTGCGCAGGTTGCCCACCGAATCACGCACAAACAGGCGCAGGTCAGTCGCGATCTGCTCATTGCGGCTGCGTCCGCTGTGCAGCTTCTTGCCGGTCTCGCCGATCAACGCCACGAGCTTTTTCTCCACAAAATGATGCACGTCTTCCGCTTCAGGATCGTCGAAGTAACCGGCCTGTTGCTCACTGATCTTGCCAATCTCTTCCAGCGCCGCAGCGATGAGGCCGAATTCCGCCGGCGTAATAATGCCTGCGGCTTTCAGAGCCTGCGCGTGCGCACGGCTGGCCGCCAGTTCATAGCGCAGCAGCTTCTGGTCGAATGGAAACGACCTCTGCCACTCTTCAAAATGTGGGTCCAACGGTTGCCGGAACCGGCCCGACCACATCTTCACTTCGCCATCTCCTCATGCTTCTGCTTCAGTCGCGCACGCGACCGTGCCGGCAGGCCCAGAATGCGAATGAAACCCTCCGCATCCTTCTGGTCATAGCTCTCGCTCATAGTGAACGACGAAAGGTCGGTGCGATAGAGCGAGTACTCTGACTCGCGCCCGCCAATGGTGACGTTACCTTTGTAGAGCTTCAGCGTAACCGTGCCGCTCAGCTCCTTTTGCGTCTGGTTGACAAAAGCATCCAGCGCTTCGCGCAACGGCGTGAACCACAGCCCGTAGTAGACGATTTCTGCATACTTGAGCGCCATCAGCTGCTTGTAATGCATAAGGTCGCGCTCCAGGCAAAGCGCTTCCAGTTCACGATGT
>DATBVH010000674.1:0-3939 GCA_036515395.1 Candidatus Angelobacter sp. | reverse complement strand
GTCCCACGCTGGTGGAAGAATTCTGCGGGGCCAGGCAAATTGCCACGACTTTTTCAATGCCGCTGGAAGTGATCTGCCGTACCGCATCGCTGATAAATGGTTTCCAGTTGCGCATGCCAACGTACACGGGAAGCCCAAGCTTGGTTTGCAACGCTTCAGCCTGCTGCATGGTGATGTCAGTTAAAGGCGACTTGCCGATCAGCGAATAGCGATGCGTGACTTCCCTCATTACCGCGTCTGCCACCGGACGGCCGCCGGTAATGTGTTTCATGAATTCCGGGATATCGGCAGGTGACTCAGGGCTACCGTGGGCAAGAAGCAGGATGGCTGATTTTGGACCGCTCATTGCATACAGCTCATGGGGCCGCTCCAGCGGAATAGGCTGTGCTCAATTCTCTAACAAAATCCACCAGCGCGCGAACATTTTCCACCGGCGTTTCCGGCAAAATTCCGTGCCCTAAATTAAAGATATGCCCCGGACGTCCGCCGGCCTGCCGCAGTATAGCGTCCGTCCGCGCGCGCAGTTCCTTCTGCCCGGCAAACAGCAGCACAGGATCGAGATTTCCCTGCACCGCCCCCTTAAAGTTCAGGCTGCTCCATGCCTGATCGAGCGGAAAGCGCCAGTCCACGCCCATCACATCAGCGCCGGTTTCCTTCATCGACGGCAGCAGAGTTGCCGTGTCGGTCCCAAAATAAATGATAGGCACACCGGTCTTCTTGAGTCGCTGAACCAGATCAGTCGAGAAAGGCAGCACATACTGGCGATAATCTTCCACGCTCAGGCAGCCCACCCAGCTATCAAAAATCTGCAGCGCGTCAGCGCCGGCGGTGACCTGCTCCGCGGCATAGGCGGCAAGCACGTCCACCAGCTTGCGCATCAGCATCCGCCACGCAGAGCTCTCCATGTACATCATCTTTTTTGTATGGATGTAATTGCGCGAGCCGCCGCCTTCAATCATGTAGCTCGCCAGCGTAAATGGCGCGCCGCAAAATCCGATGACCGGCAGCTTGTCGCGAAAATGCTTGACGACGCGGCTGACTGACTCAGCCACGTAGCCGAGTTCGGATGCGCGGTTGGTGACCAGCGCGTCTATATCTTTGGGAGCACGTAGCGGCCGCTCGATCACCGGGCCTTCACCGGCTTCAAACCGGAACGGCATTCCCATCACTTCCAGCGGGAGAAGCAGGTCGGCAAAGATAATGGCCGCGTCCACGTCCAACTTTTCCGCGGCGGTAATGGTCACTTCAGCCGCGATTTCCGGGGTCTTGCATATCTCCAGGATGGAATGCTTTTGGCGCACCGCGCGATATTCAGCCATGTAGCGGCCGGCCTGGCGCATCAGCCAGATGGGCGTCACGTCAACAGGTTCACAGCGGCAGGCGCGAACAAATCTTGAGTTGGGAGCGGACATTGTTCTTTCAAATCTAACACGGCAACACAAGAGCGGGTGAATCAGAAATCCTTACCACAGAGGACACAGAGGAACACTGAGGAAAATGTTAGAAAACTTGGCTGATACCAGCGCAGCAGTTCGTGAGATTCGGTCAGCGCGGCCGCGACAGCTTTACAAGTCGCGACTTCTACGGGACAAGTTCACCACAGCTCAACCAGCTCAAGACAATCTCTATTCTTCTCTCTGTGTTCATCTGTGCCCTCTGTGGTGAATGAAGGTTTGCCCTGCCTCCGTGGTAGGTTTAATCTGCATGAAAAAGAAAATCCTGCTGGCGTGGAGTAGCGGCAAAGATAGCGCCTGGGCTCTGCATGTTCTGCGTCAACAAAACCAATATGAGATCGCCGGCCTCATGACAACGTTGAATGCCGCGTTTGATCGCGTTGCCATGCACAGCACGCGGCGGGCGCTAGTTGAGATGCAGGCTGAAGCGGCGGGGCTTCCGCTCATTGTCGCTCCCATTCCGTGGCCATGCTCCAACGCCGATTATGAAGCAGCCATGAAGTTCGTCTGCGATCAGGCGCTGGCGCAAGGCGTAAGCGCAATTGCTTTTGGCGATCTTTTTCTTACCGACGTTCGCGCCTACCGTGAGCGCCAGTTGGAAGATACCGGACTTGAGCCCCTGTTTCCTATCTGGGGCATTCCTACACAGGAGCTCGCGCAGACCATGATCAGCGCCGGACTGCGCGCGAAACTTGTCTGCGTTGATCCCAAACAAATTTCATCGACCTTTATTGGGCGCGACTTTGACCGGGCGTTGCTCCGCGATCTTCCCGCTGGAGTGGATCCATGCGGTGAAAATGGCGAGTTCCATTCCTTTGCGTATGGGGGGCCCATGTTTAACCGGGAGATCCCGATCGTAACCGGCGAAAAAGTCGAGCGCGACGGCTTCTGGTTCTGTGACGTTTTGCCTGCCGCCATCGCCGTCTCATAGAACGACGGCAGAAATCGCACAGCAGATGGAACGTGCGGGGTGCGTAAACCCGCCTCCCCCTGGAGTCCGGCGCAAACGCCATCACAGCAAAGAGCTATGCCGGAGGCGTTGCGGCCGTCACCGCCGTAACGTAATTCACTGGCGTGTGGTCGGCCAGCTCACGCACGCCCACATTCTCTTTTTTCCACGCATGATACTCGAGCGGGTATTCGAGAAACGCCTCCATCCGATCATTTCTGATAAAGCTATCGCCCGGATCAAAAGTTACACTTCGGTCTTTGGCAATGTAATACGGCTTGCCCAGATGCGCGTAGCCCAGCCCTTTCGGCGGAATCCGGGTGACGATGTCGCAACAATCCACGTAGCGAAAATTTTTCACCTTGCTGAGCGTGGCCACAAAGTCTGAATTGCCCACCAGCGGCGACCCAAAAGTATAGAGAGCATCCGGAACTTTGATGCCGGCCAGCAAAGTGGCCAGTGCTGCACCCAGGCTATGACCAGTGAAAAGCAACCGTCCGGGAATGCTCTGGAGCGTCTTCTCAAGCGCAGGACGCACTTCCGCCAGGGCTCCGGCAAATCCGCGATGCACCTGGCCACCACCTTCCCAGGGAACCTTGAGCCCATTGATATCGTCACCCATGTCAGTAGGGTCATCTTTGTCCGTGCCGCGAAAAGCTACCACGGCCAGCTTCTGGTCATTGCTCACGGCCACAAAGCAATGTGTTCCTCCGTCCTGCTTGATTTGCTGGCTCTCAAAAAAGCCTGCGGCAGTAAGGCCGATCTTGCCCAGTTCATTTTTGATCCTGGTTTGATCGAACGCAAAAGTAGTTTCAGACCGGCAATAGGCCAGCCGCGCCAGCTCCACGCAAAGAGCTGCGTCAGATGTGGGTGCTCCCGTCGGAAAAAACTGGGCATTCTTGCAGGGATAGTACAGATCGTCTTTTTTAGGACTATAAGCGATTGCGCCATTCATATCGTCCTCCAGATAAATGAGCTGGTTAGGGCAGGCAAGTACTGTATTACAAAACGTAGCCTGCGGTTTTCCCCTTTGCTGAAATGCCAGGATCACTCCCAGCCGTCCGACCCAATAGGATCGCCGGCGGGAGGTGTGGCCGGGGCAGTCATGTGGACATCAGCCGGATTTTTCTCGAAATGATCGATTTGATTTCTTGCGAAGAAGAATTCGGCTCGAGTCGGCACATCCTTCAGCAGGTTCTCCTGTGAAGCAAGCCACTTCTTCAACTCATCAAGCTTCAGCAGCGCGACGGCGCGGACCCCACTGGATGCATGTTCATCTGCGGCGAGTGACATCAAGTGGCTCAGCACAACCGAGTTGACGGTGCGTTGGATTGCGCCGTTGTATCCCGCGCCGGGCTGAGCTTTCCAGGTTGCAGTTAGCACTTCATCCACCAGTTCGTCAAAGCCTGGATCGTTCGCATCGCGTGCATGGTACTCAATCATGCGCTGGGCGCGCTCAGGCTGAAACAACAGCGGGATGACAATATTGGCAGCCGCTTCAACGGGCGCCAGAGAATCGAATGCAGGCGAAGTCCG
>DATBVH010000673.1:0-5029 GCA_036515395.1 Candidatus Angelobacter sp. | reverse complement strand
ATGCGGCTGGCCACATCGCGAAAATCGATATTCGAGCCATACACTTCCATAAAATTCGTCAGGGCGGCTTTGGGGTCACCGGCGGCCTGAAAAGCCGCTCCTAGATCATAATAAATGCTGCAGCGGCTCCCGCTATCCAGTCCGGGCAGTTGCAAAGCTTTTTGGTACCAGCGGACGGCTGCTTCCGGCGCGCCTTTATCCACCAGGCACTGTGCCAGCCATGTCAACGCCTGGATGGGTTGAGAGAACGGTGTGCCACGGTCCACCGCGTGACAGACCTTCTGCAATTCGCCGATGGCCTCATCCAGCAGGCCCATTTCCTTGAATGCGATGCCCAGGTTGTAATGCGTTTCCGGATCTTCTTCCGGCTCTGCCGCCTCGGCGGTTTCTTCCTGCAGTTCAGAAAGAATGTCACTCAGCACGTTAGCGGACTCATTGTCTTTCATGTCGCCATTGGAGCGCCTATCGATCACCGGCGCCGGAGCCGCTGCCATGGCAGCCGCTGGCGTGTGCGCAGGAGTGCTGGGAGTTGGCTTCGGTGCAAAATCCGCGAGCTCGGATTGTTCTAGGTCCTGCAGAAAGTCGCCAAGTATGTCTTCTGTCGATTGTGCTGCCTGTGCCGCTGGCTGCGGTTTCGACGTCGGCTTCGGCTTGGGCGGCTCTGCAATCTCCAGGACATTTTCCAGCTCTATTGCAGCAGCCGGCTGTGCAGCGATCGGTTGATCTTCGATCAGCGGCACAGCAGGCAGCGGTTCGGCCGCAATAGGTTCCGGTTCCGCAATTTCTATGGGAGCAAACGCAGCAGGAGCTTCTTCGATCTCTATCGGCGCGGCTTCAACTGCCGTAGGCGTAACACCTGCATGTCCCCTGGAGACCTGGGCAATAAGATCGCTGACTTCTGGAGCGTCAGGTGAAAGCTCGGTTAAATCCAGAATCGCGGCTTTGGCCTGGTCCCACATTTGTTGCGTAATGTAGAAGTGGATTTCCTGGATCTTGTCTGCAACCTGCGTGGAAACATCAGGCTGCTCAGGTTCTATGGCTACAACTGGTTCCAGTGGGGCTTCTACCGGCATTGCCGGCTTTGCCATGATTTCCTGGTAAGACTGCACTTCAAGCCCAGCGGCCGGGGATTCTGCCGGTTCAACTTCAATCATCTCTTCCCACTCGTTGGAGATATCAATCTCAGCGGCTTCAGGCGCAGCCTCGCGGGACTCAGGCGCACCCATCGCAACCGGCTCAAAATTTATTTCGACGGGTGGCGGGTTGATTTCGGTACCTGATGAAGCAGCAGGTGCAGTGTCAATCGGCGCACTCACAGCCGGCTCTGGCTCTGCGACCATGTCAGCCGCATCGAACGAGAATTCCTGCACTGACGGCGCGGCTTCCACTTCAAGCTCTACGGGCGCTTGAGCTACTGGTTCCGGCGCAACAGCGGGCTTGGCTTCAACTGGGATCGGCGGCCAGCTGGCTTTAGCCGGGGCGTGAGCAGGTGGTGGTGTAGATGGCGTTACAGGAGTTGTTGTCGCGGGTGCGCGCAGGGCAAATTTCTTAGCCGCTTCAAGATATTTTGCCGCTTCGGCGGGATGTCCCAGCTCGTCATAAATCTTGCTTAGGTTCTGGTACATGCGCGCCGCGTCGCTATAGCGTTCAGCACGCGCATACAAACTGGCCAGCCGCTGATTCAAATTCACATCGTGCGGGGCCAGCGGCAAAGCTGCTTCCAGTGGCGGAATCGCTTTTGCGGGAACGTTGTAAGAAACGTAGAGTTCGGCATCCGTCAGGGCAGATTCAATCGCTTTTTCCGTAGGAGGATCGTAGCTCTGCTGCACCGGCGTGACCGTCTCGTCCAACTCCTCCACCATGAAAGCCTGCGCGGCTTCTTCGGGCGTGAGGATGCGCGTGGCTGAATCCTCGCCCAGCTTGGCCAGCATCTGTTTATGATTCTGGGCGTGGAGCGCATTTTCCGGCTCCATCTCCGTGAGCTTCTCGTAGAGGTCGCGGGCTTCAGTAAAGTTGCCTTTTTGCGCCGCCGCGTGCGCCTGAAGCTCAATCACCTCTGCCGTCTGCGCATGGCCGCCTGATTGATTCGTCAGGCGGTTCAAAATGGCCAGTGCCGACGGATTGTTCTGAACGCGATTCGTCAGTGGAGCAAGCAGTTCCTGCAATGCCGCCGGATTGCCTCCGGACAGCCGCTCGGAATGTTTTTCATACAGCCGCAAGGCGCTTTCTTCGCGATTGTTGGTCACGTACCACTGCGCAACCGTGGTCACGCCGGTGATGTCATTGTGTTTCGCCAGCAGCTTCTCGGCGACTTCTTCCACTCCATCCGCATTGCCGGTTTGAAGTTTTGCGCGCAAGAGGGCGCGCAGTCCGTCTGGCCTGGAATCGAGATCGTTGACCTGCTCTAGATACCCGACCGCAGCCTGGCTGTCTCCAGCCTCCACCGCAATCAGTCCCCGCAGCATCAGCGCGCCGGTGTTCTGGGGATCAAGAGCAAGCACTTTGGCCAGCGCTTCTTCCGCTGCCGTGTAAGAACCACGCGCGTAAAGCGACTCAGCTGCGCTGTAATAGATGTTGCGGGCGTCATCTTTCTTGCCGAGTTTCGTGTAGAGATCGGCGAGCTTGGCCTGTGTGTGGGCATTTTCAGGATCAAGTTCCAGGATTTTCTGGAACACCTTGGCCGCCTGCGCATTGTCCCCCGACTTTAAAAGATGGTCGGCCACCTGCATGTAGTGGACGCGGGCGTCATTATAGAGACCCTGCTGCCCATAGAGTTCCGCCAGTTTGGTGGTGTTCTCAGAGTTATACGGCCCGATCTTGGTCAGCTTCTTGTAAATGGCGATGGCTTTAACGGCAAAGCCGTTTTGCGCGTACTGGTCGCCGACTTTTTTGAAGTAATAAGTGGCCTGCTCGTTGTTGCCCACGCGCGCGTAAAGGTCCCCAATCGTGTTCAGGACCGTCAGGTCCTTGGGATCTTCTTTAATGACCTTTTCGTATTCAGAAATCGCGTTGGGCAGCTTCCCTTGCTGGACAAACTTCTCCGCCTGCGCGAGGACCTTTACTTTGTTGAAACCAAACCCGAGTGCCATAAAAAATCAATCAATCCTGAAGGGCAGCCTTTCCAAATGCCGTGGGAAACCGCGCACAAGTGTAATTGGGGCTAAAGTACCATAGAAAAACGGCGAAACCCAAGCCACATGGGGCAATCGTTAGTGCATGTCGGTTATTTACCTTAAAGGTTCAGGTAAGTCCCCGCAATTCCGGCAGAAGCCCTGAAGATTGAGTTTAAACCATGGGGCGCGTTGGTCACTCTCTGTCAATCAGAAGACCGCATATCCATCGCCTCAGCAATGAAGTTGACTATCCGTCGCGAAAAAATAAGGCCCCGATTGCTCGAGGCCTCCGTTCTGGCTGATTGCTGATTCTCAAATGCTGATTGCTTTACTGCGGAAATGGCACTCCCTTGGTGCCGGACGCCAGGTTCGGATTGCAAGGCAAATTAACCGGCTGGCTCGCCGGCGACCCTGGATTCAGGTTGGGAGAGGAGAAATCAAAAAACTCTTCCATGTCCGCCTGGGCTGCGTCGCGTGCTGTAAGGCTCGGCAGATTGAACCGCTTCTCCACGAACTTTAAAACTGCGGTGTAGTCCATGGGCGTGTGAGAAACATAGTGCGGCTTGGCGAACGGCGACACGATGATCAATGGCACGCGAAAACCGGTGCGGACGAAATCGTCCGCCGGATCATTAGGCAGAAGGTCTTTGGGCTTGATGCCATCAGGGCTTGGCACATGCATGATCGTCGCGTCCGTTGGATATTTTCCGGATCCGACAGCCTGCCCGGATGCGCCTGTGGAAAGTTCCAGGATCGCCCGCCCGTCAATCATCGGGCTCACATGGTCAAACAGCCCGCCGTTTTCATCGAATGTCTCAATGAAAATCGAGTCTTTCCATGAGGGGCTATTGATCAGCGCGGTGAAGAGCGAATTCATGAAGGCTGCCCCGGGCTGTATGTTGTTGGTCTTTCCCGGATGCTCGTCGCGGCCTGACGAAAATCCCGGCTCAATATACGAATATGCAGGCAGAGTATTGTTCTGCACGTCGGTCAGGAACTGAGAGATGGGAACGATGTGGTCTTCTTTGGTGGCGCCATAAGGCTGGAAATTGCGTAGCGTGGTGATCAGTTTGCCATCGGGCTGGCGGTCGACCGAATAAATCTTCCACGAAATGCCCGCGGCATCCAGTAGCTGAAAAATTGTCTTCGCCGTCAACTGCGTGTTGGTGTCCTGTGGACGGTGCACGAGTCCCTGAGAGGTGGCTGCCAGCGCATAAAGGCGCGTGGCCTCGGTCTGGGCCGGCTCGGGATTGTACCAGCGATCTGAAGTTGCGAACTGTGTCGCAAACCAATAAGGCGACGGCAGATCAGTTTGGTTATAAAAGCCCATCGAGCGGACGCCCTTGGTATCGGGGTCGCCGTCAAAAATCGCGAGTCCTGCCGCAGTGTGCACAAATCCATCCAAAAGAAGCGGAGCGCCTTCACTCAGATCAAAGCGATTAGCGTTGCCGTGTGACTCTTCCCATCCTGCGGTGGTGTTGTAGATGCAACTCGTCGGTAGATGAAAAGTTCTTATTTGTTGAGTGTCCGGGCTATCGGTGGGATTCGTGAAATCGGTTTCCAGATCGTCTGCGTCACGGCCAAGGGCCGGAGTCAGGCTGGCACGGTAGTCATTAATCTTTCCGAAGTAAGAGTCGAAAGAGCGGTTCTCCTGCATCATGAAAATGATGTGGTTCACGCTCTGTAGCGAACCGGCCGGAGTGGGAGAGGGAGTCGGCGTTGGAGTAGGACCAGTGCTTGCGCCAAGCCCCTGGCAGCCTGTGAGCATGGCAAGGGATAGCACAATGAAAACGGCGGTGACTGAAATTCTCTTGAGCTGGGTCATAAGGCCTTGCATGGACAAGTTCTCCGCAACTGCTGAGGCACAGAGCGAATGCGAGCAGCAGCTCTGGCACAAATGTGAGATGTCATACCTT
>DATBVH010000672.1:0-5650 GCA_036515395.1 Candidatus Angelobacter sp. | reverse complement strand
CACAAGCGCTTCCAGGAAGAAAAGCCGATTCACATTCACGAGCTGCTCTATTCCATTTGCCAGGGATATGACTCAGTGGCTCTTGAAGCCGACGTGGAACTGGGCGGCACCGACCAGAAATTCAATTTGCTGATGGGGCGTGTGCTGCAAAAGGATTATGGGCAGCCATCACAAATCATCCTGACCATGCCAATCCTGGAAGGCACTGACGGCGTGCAGAAGATGTCAAAGTCATACGGAAACTATATCGGCATCAATGAGCCGCCGCAGGAGATCTATGGCAAAGTCATGTCGATCTCAGACGCGCTGATGTGGCGCTATTACGAACTTCTGACCGATGTGAAGGTGCCTGAAATCGAACAGATGAAAACCGACGCAGCATCAGGCAGGCAACACCCGATGCAATTGAAGAAAGCGCTGGCGCGCAGGATTGTTCAGGATTTTCATGGTGAACAAGCTGCCGCGGCAGCGGATGAGAACTGGGCGAAACAGTTTCAGAAGGATGAGGTGCCGGAGAATATCGAGAGCCAAACCATTGCTCTAAAGGATGTCTCAGCGGAATCAGATGGTCAGGCTAAAGTAAACCTTCGCATTGATAAGCTGATTTTGCTTGCAGGTCTGGCGGACTCCTCGACCGATGCACAAAGGAAGCGCAAACAAAAAGCTGTAAAAATCAATGACCAGGTGATCGAAGAACACGCTTTCACTCCCGATTCCAGGGAGTTTGTTTTGAAAGTGGGTCGCAAGATCAAGAAAATCAGTCTGGTCTGATTGTGCCTTCCTCATGATCGCAGCGGCTCGGCTTCATCCAAAGGTGTCGCCTAACGCAGTCGATCGCTTCAGAAGCAGCGGCATTGAAATCCATATTCAAGACAGTCTTGAAGATCCCACAGAAATATCTGCTGCTCTGATTTTCGGTGGAGATGGAACTGTCCATCGTCATCTTTGCCAACTGCATCAGCAGAAGACTCCCATGCTCGTGGTGCCAACTGGCAGCGGCAATGATTTTGCCAAAGCGTTGGGAATCCGCAGCGTAGAAATTGCGTTGCGTGCATGGCAGCAATTTTGCATCAATGGCAGCAACGTCAAAGAGATTGATCTAGGCGTGATTCGATCCGCAAGCCATGAAACGCTCTTCTGCTGCGTGGCTGGCCTAGGAATGGATGCAGAGGCCAATGCGCGTGCCAATCGAATGCCGCCCTGGCTGAAAAGCAGAGGCGGATATGTACTGGCGGCGTTGCAATCTTTAATCGCATTCAAGGCTGCGGAAATGAACATAACGGCCCAAGGAAGAAAAATCCGGCGGTCAGCGTTCTTTATTGCTGTGGGAAATGCTCTTAGCTACGGCGGTGGGATGAAAGTAACACCGCAGGCCACCCTGGATGACGGATTGCTGGACATCTGTGTGGTAAGCAAGATGAATAAGCTAAAACTCCTTTGCTGGGTTCCGACGATATTTTTTGGCCAGCACCTGCGGCTTAAGGAAGTGGAATACTTTCAGGCCACGCAGATCGCAATCGACGCCGAGCGCAAGTTGGACCTCTATGCAGACGGTGAATGCGCCGGGCAAACTCCTGTAGAGATTGGACTTATCCGGCGAGGGCTGAGGGTAATAGTTCCGCCTGACGATCTCAAAAGCTGAAAATTAAGAGGTCTTTTACGTTGCGGTCCGATCCGGGAACCATACGGGCCATGAAAGTGTGTATCTCGCTGTAAGTAAAACGGTTCTTGACGCGGAAGCCTATTTCAGGTGGAATAAATGCCATGACCAAAGCCGATTTGATTGAAGAGGTTTCACGCTTGGCGGAGCTGACACGCAAAGACAGCGAAATCATCGTAGAAACGATTTTTGACAGCGTGGTCCGTTCTCTGCGCTCCGGAGACAAGATTGAGATACGTGGCTTTGGCAGTTTCCGTACACGACAGCGCAAGCCTCGCGTGGGCCGTAACCCCAAGACTGGCGCGCGAGTGGAAGTGCCGGCAAAGAAAATCCCTTATTTCAAACCCAGCAAGGAATTAAAGGACGTAATTAATCACGGGAAGGCCGGAGAAGCAGCAACTCCGTCTACGGCTGCTCCGGCTGCTGAAGGTCCAACTTCGTAGCGGCTCATGTCGGGCAAGCCCCCGTTCAAATGAGCAGTCCCTTAGCTGCGGAACTTTCTGAACCAGAAACCGATTCCTCCACTCACCAATCCCAATAATCCCAAAAGAGGCAAAATCGTTGCGGTTGCCGGCAAGCGGCGGCTGCCTTGAGCGTCATTCGACTGCTGATTCTGATTGATCTGCGGCGTAGTGGAGTTTTCTGCGTTGACGCCAGTACCGGCAGATTGGCCCTTACTCGACGGCGCAGGCGGCGGTGTTCCTTCCTGGCTGTTGGCGGCATTCTGTCCCTGCTGATTCGCAGAAGGATTCGTCTGGGAGCTCTGCTGCGTTGAGTGCGCATTCTGCGTAGCCGACTGAGTTCCTGCATTCTGCGCCTGACCGCTTTGCTCAAGAGAGCCTTGTCCCAACGGAGGCATGTTCTTAGCCATGGTTACGCCATTCTTGTTCGCCACCATTTGCTGGACATCGTCATTGGTGAGAAGGCGTGCATTGACCGTAGCCTTACGTGCTTTGTACTGCGCTGAGAGTTCGCCCAGACTTGAGTTGCTTCCGCTGGGCAGGGCATCTGCATAGTAGGACGCCCCCAAGTCACTTATGGTCCTGCCGCCAGACTCGTTCTCTCCGGAAGAAATTTCGGAAGAAGCGCCGGGACCAGCAACACCACCGGAACCCGCAACTGGATTAGCTGCGGTGTTTTCCACGATAGTGCCGGACGCACCCGTAGTAACCGTCTCAACCGGTGGTTGAGTTACATAGACTACGGTGGAACTTTGTGAGGGCAGCGTGGTTGGCAGAGGAGCAAGATTGCTGATTCCAGCCCGGCCAGCATCGCTGATTCCCGCTGTTGGAGCTGGAGCAGCGAAGGTAGCTGAAGGCGTCGCCGGAGCTGCACCTATAAGCGGTGTATTCATGGGATCTGACGTAACGGGAGTTGTGGTGCCAGGATAAACTTGTGCCCCGGCTGAGAGTCCTATCGTGGCTACCAAAAAGAACATTAGAACTGACATGAACCTACGGCACATAAATCACCCCTGACACACTTATAGTCAGTTGGATTACTGATCGGTAAATAGGGGATGCCCGGCCGCTCCTCGTTCGGATACTTAGCTTCCAACGAACCGTGCATACAGGCTGCGTGCTACGGAAGTATCGTTCGTGCCTTTGATGATGGCTCGACCGTCGGGAAAGAGGGTCATTTCAAGAGGATCGCGCCAGAACTTGAGAACGAAAGCGTTGTGCTTCACCGTGCCATGGGCGCCGAGACGGGCTGACATTTCAGCAAAGTCCACGGGGCGATTGCGCTCATGGATCTGAACAGAGTTCCTGCCACACAATGTGATCTGTGGCCTGCGCTCGCCCGTCAGATGAACAAACTCATGCTTTTCACAGGTCTGGCAGCCTCGGCGGGGCCGGGCCGCGGCGATCTCAGCCTGCTCGTTGCTCCATACGTCAAAGGAGAGCAGCGTGCGCCTTAGCTTGTCTTTGGCCCCCACGAGGAATTTGATTGCCTCGGTCGCCTGAATCGATCCAATCAGGTTGACCGCGCTGTTCAGAATTCCCGCTGTGTCGCAGGTTTCAACCGTGCCTTCCGGGGGAGCAGGGAACACGCAGGACAGGCACGCCGTTTTTCCCGGAATCACATTCATGGTCACGGCGTAGGAAGCAATGGCCGCTGCATAAATCCAGGGTTTACCATGCTTTACGGCAAAATCATTGATGAGATAGCGGGTCTCAAAGTTATCGGTTGCATCCAGAATCAAATCGGCTTCAGCAAGCAGTTGCTCAATATTTTCCGGCGTTAGATCAGCCACCACCGGAGTTGTCTGAACATCGGAATTGAAAGCTGCTATCTTGCGGCCTGCCGCCACTGCCTTGGGCAGCGATTCAGCCGCGTCGGTTTCATCAAATAACGATTGGCGCTGGAGATTGCTGGGTTCAACGTAATCGCGATCGATAATTGTCAAATGTCCTACGCCAGCCCGCGCCAGCAAACCGGAAACACAGGCTCCGGTCGCGCCGCAGCCTATGATCACAACTCGCCCCTTGGCCAAATGCCGCTGTCCTTCCAGGCCGATTCCGGGAAAAAGCACCTGTCGCGAATATCGATCTTCAAACCTCATGCCCATTTATTATAGGTGATTGAAGCTAAGGGATTTATGCGTTTTCATTGCGGGGCAGATTACAATGCTCGAAAAGCTCGCGTGCAACTAAGGTCCAATCTGCCGCCATCGAAGTACACAAAGCGACCTCAAATTAAGGGGCTTCTATTGCCGCGCTGCCAATCAGTGTGCCTGATGGTCGTGCTCTGCCTCAGCTTGTCCTACAGCCAGGCTCAGGAAGATTCTGCGCCTAGACATACTCCAGAAGCAGCTCCGCCGCCGCCGCAAAACACAGCCACTCCACTTGCTAAAGACCAAGATGCTCCAACGCCGGAGCCTACCTCTTCCCCTGGCCCACCTTCGGGAGTACAACTTTCAAGCGGCCTCAACAGCTTGCAGGGGCTCAAAGTCGTGAAAATTCAGGTAAACGGTCCTGGAATAGATGATGCGGAAACTTTACTGACCATACTGCCCCAGAAGATGAATGAGCCGCTGGACCGATACAAAGTAAGACAGTCTGTGCAGACGCTTTATAACACGGGCCGTTTCGCTGAAATCCAGGTAGAAGCCCAGGGCACGCCTGCCGGAGAAGTAGTGCTGGCGTTTGATGCACGGGAAAACTACTTTTTTGGATCACTCCTGGCGGAGGGATCGCCCGCACATCCAAGCGACAACCAACTGGTGAATGCCAGCAAGCTCAACCTGGGCGAGCAGTACACTGAAGAAAAAATCGCCGCCGGAATTGAAGCGATGCAGCGGACCCTGCAGGAAAACGGATATTACCAGGCCACTATCAAGCCATACTATGAGTGGGATTCGCGCAATCAGCAGGTCAAAGTACAGTTTGTGGTGGATCGCGGCAAGCAAGCGCGCCTTGGAGTGATTAACGTTGGAGGCTCTCCTGGTTATAGTGCCGAAGAAGTACGGAAAATAGCTAAACTGCGGTCTGGGGACAAAGTTACCGCTGCTCATCGGACGCGAGCATTACAGCGGCTGAGAAAGCGCTTCCAAAAAAAAGATCTGCTGGAAGCACAGGTCACTATGACGCAACGCATTTACCACCCGGAGACCAATCTGCTGGATTACACCTTTGAGATTAACCGGGGGCCGGTCGTGGACGTTAAAGTGGAAGGCGCCAAACTGCGCCGCGGCCTGGTCAAGAGATTTGTCCCAGTATTTGAAGAAAGCGCGGTTGACGATGATTTGCTGAATGAAGGGGCGCGCAACATACGCGACTATTTTCAATCTAAGGGCTTTTTTGACGTGAAGGTCACGTATGAGCAGAAACAAGACTCGGCCACGGAAAAGCGCACCATCATTTTTCATGTGGAAAGAAATCAGCGGCACAAACTGGTGGAATTGGTGCTGCAGGGAAACCACTATTTCCAACGTGAAGACCTGCGCGAACAGATGTTAATGCAACCGGCCGGCGGACTACTGCTTTATGG
>DATBVH010000671.1:0-5134 GCA_036515395.1 Candidatus Angelobacter sp. | reverse complement strand
CTTTGGAATGCTGCCAACGCGAGAGAGTAGCGCTTTTTCCTGCGCGTGGGTCAACCGTTCAATGGCGGCGGGTACCTGGAGCCACAAGGCTTCGCCAATTTGCTCGTTGTTCCTGCTGCCTTTTTCTTCAACCAGCGTCATTTTCCAGAACAGGACGACCTTGGGAACGCCATTATCAGAATAGCTAATTGTTCCCAGATAATTTCCGATGCGGCAGGAGCAGCCGGTCTCATCCTGCACTTCGCGCATGGCTGCTTCCTGAAAGGATTCGCCATCTTTCACTTTGCCGCGGGGGAGCGTCCAATCCTGATGGCGTTTGCGGTAGACCACCATCACTTCATCGCCGCGAGGAGTGCTGCGCTGCAGAATGCCGCCGGCGGCTTTGATGACCGGAGGATCTGCCGGAACAATGGGAGCAATAGATGTCGCCATAGTTTGTGTTCTGATTTTGGATTGTAACCCGTATCGGTAAAAATGAAAGGACGATTTTCGGGTCAGGTCAGATCCGCGTCCGGCATCTTCATTTCGAGAGTTTCCGGTAGCGCGGCGTGATACTCCTGATAGCCGCGCAAAACTTTTCCCGGCGGCGCAGGACGAAGAACGTAAACATAGGGACGGGGCGGCTGAGCGTGCTCTTCTCGCTCTACTTCAAACCATTGGCCATCGATGCCGATGGTAATGCTCGAGTTCCATCCGGCTTTCGTGGCGGCAGAGGCAATCCGTATCCGGGTGTCCGGAAGTCGTTCCAGCGTATCTGTCACAGTAGAGCCGGTGTGACGTCGCCTGATGGAACGCGACATTGAATCAGATAGTTTGAAGAAAAGAAAAACAAGCAAACTGGGAACAACCTCAGCAGTAACGAGGCTGCCAAGAAAGCGAACAGCACCCTCAAGCGCCACATACAGAAGCAAAAGCGACAGCGGATGAAACAGGAATTCAAGCACGACAAGAACGGTGATGACGGCCTCTCCGGGTCGAGTTTACGCCGCTCATATGCGGGGCAACTTGTTGTGATCGTGCAATGAAGTAGTGTTTGAACTGCGCAATCAGAACCAGCGTCGTTATAAGAGACTCAGCAGCTCCGCCCCACATTGCAGCTCGTAAAACTATGAGCTGCGAACTGGGCCGCCAGGCCTTCCGGACCTTCTCCGGACAAAACGAAAGCAGGAAATCCCGCAAAATGCTCAGCATGGGTATTGGTGATCTGGAGAGTACATCTGGCCTTTGTGCGCATGCAAGAAAATTGAGCGCCGGATTTCTTGCTGGCTTCCGCCATTGGTGGGGGTAGGTCAGGTTGCCTAACCCAATGGGATTAAGTTCCAGCTCGACCAATTTGTTAAAAACTAGTGAAATCAGGGCCAACTAGAGAGAGAAAAGCTGACTCAAAGCCTTCTGAGAGGTGCGGTTCCCTTGAAACGAACATTTTTGTTTTTTTTCAGCCCTCTAGTTCTGGCCCTGACAATTGGATGCGGAGGTGTCAAAAATTCGTCTGTCACCCCCACGCCCACTCCAATTTCAACTCCAACACCACAAACTGCAATCATCAAGAACGTGGTCGTAGTGATTATGCAAAACCGGTCCTTTGACCATCTTTTCGGCACTTTCCCGGGTGCCAACGGGATTCAGCCGGGAGTCCCAGGCTTTACACAGAAAACTTCCACCGGAGCCACTGTTACGCCGCAACTGCTTACGGACGTCGCCACGCCGGACCTGCCGCACTCTCGCAATGATTTTCTTCGCGTGTACGACATGGGATTGATGGATAAATACGCATTTTTTAATGGCGTCACTGCCATGGGACATTATGACAACACGATTCCCGGAGTTGGCACGCTGTGGAGTTGGGCCCAGCAGTTTGCCCTTGCTGACAATTTCTTCCCTTCAGTTATGGGTGATGCTCCTTCGAACCAGCTTTTATTGGTCGCAGCCGACGACAACAATGATCCCGGCACTCTCCAGCCCTTTTTCCCGCCGTGCAACACTCAAGTAAAGGCGAGCGCGGGCTATACGTTCCAGCATGTGGGAGATCAATTAAATGCCAAAGGCCTCACATGGAGCTGGTACGCGGAAGACTTGAACAATTGCAGCTTTTATGTTCCGCAGGAAAACCCGTTCCAGTTCTTCACTGACTCGCACGGTTCCACAAACGTAAAAGATTTTTCTACTTTTGCCACCGACTTGAACTCAGGACATTTGCCCGCGGTTTCGTACATACAGCCTGCGCCGGCACACAGCATGCATCCCGGCAGCGGCCCTGTGGCCAATGGCATTACCTGGCTTGATGGTTTCATTAAGCAGATGCAGGCCAGTCCGGTTTGGGCGAATTCGGCAATTATCGTAGTTTGGGATTCGAGCGGCGGCTGGTGGGACCACGTTCCCCCACCGCAGGTTGATGCCCAGGGCCTCGGCCCGCGGGTGCCGATGATGGTCATCTCTCCATTTGCCAAGAAGAATTTCATTTCGCACATTCAGATGGATGATGTTTCGATACTGAGGTTCATCCAACGTACATTTGGGCTGACGCCCTTAAATGCCAGAAACCAGTTGGGCAACGATCTTAACGACATGTTCCAGTGATGGGCTATTGCACAGCCAATTTAGTAGGGAGGGGCTGCGCTTTTCGGCGCGGCCCTGAGTTTTACTGCGCACCGATCCTATAGCGGTCGGCATTCACTTTGACGGTGCTTCTTCTGCGATTCCCAGGTAGGCGCGGCGCACGAACTCGTTGTTCATGAGCATTTCCGTGGGGCCTTCCAGCGTGATGCGGCCTGTCTCCATCACATAGCCGTAATGAGAAATTTGCAGCGTGTAATTCACGTTTTGTCCTACCAGAAGAATGGTGACGCCCTGCTTCGCAATATTGGAGACGAATTCAAAAATTTCATCCACAAGTTTAGGCGCAAGACCCAGCGAGGGCTCATCCAGCATGAGCAGCTGGGGCTCTGACATCAACCCGCGCCCGATGGCGCACATCTGCTGCTCGCCGCCGGAGAGCGTGCCGGCCATCTGGTGGCGACGTTCTTTCAGGCGGGGGAACAGTCTGTAAATCCGTTCGAGACCGGGATGTGCCTTGGGACGAAATTGGCGAAGGAAACATCCCATTAAGAGATTTTCTTCAACGGACATGCCGGGCCAAAGCTGGCGGCCTTCCGGCACAAGGCTGATGTGGCGCTGGACGCGATCGCGCGTGGAAAGGGAAGTAATATCATTGCCATTGAGCAGCAGACGGCCTTTTTTTGCCCGAAGAATGCCGGCAACGGTATTGAGGGAAGTCGTTTTTCCCGCGCCATTGGAGCCGATAATGCATGTGATCTTGCCTTTCGCTACAGAAAACGAAACGCTCCAAAGGACCTGAGTAGCGCCATAGCTGACCTCAAGGCCTTCGGCGATGAGAAGCTTGTCATTTTGATTTACGTCAGCCTGCGGCTCAGCCACTCTTTTTATCCTCAAAATTGCTCTTGCCCAGATAAGCTTCAATCACTGAAGGATCGTTCTGAATATCTTCCGGCTTGCCCTCCGCCAGCTTTCGGCCAAAGTTCAGCACGGTGATGCGGTCGCAGACTGACATGATTGCTTTCATGTCATGCTCCACATACATAATTGTGGTGCCGCCTTCGCGCACACGCTGTAGCAAGCTCATCATGGCGCGGGTTTCTGCGCCGGTAAGACCACCGCAAATCTCGTCCAGCAACAGCAACTCAGGGCTCGTGGCCAATGCGCGCGCCACTTCCAGGCGTTTTGCTTCACCAAGAGAAATCGCTGAAGCAAGGATATTTGCTTTGTGATCAAGCCCAACCAGTTTCAAAGCCTCCATTGCGTGTTCCTTCGCGATGGATGTACGCGTTACCGCTCGGCGGCCATAGTGCACCGCCACCTGCACATTTTCCAGCACCGTCATGGCTTTGAACGGACGCACTACCTGATGAGTGCGGGCCACGCCTTTCTTTACCAGTGAAGCTGCATCCATTCCAGTGACGTCCTTGCCGTGAAAGGTGATTTTTCCTGCGGAAGGGCGGACAGCGCCGGTGATCAAGCTGAAAAGAGTTGTTTTGCCCGCGCCGTTGGGACCGATGAAACCGCAGATCTGCTTTTCCGGGATGTCAAAGCTCACGTCCTTCAACGCCGCCACGCCCCCAAAGTACTTGGTCAGCGTTTGGACTTCCAGAATCTTCACGTTTTCTCCTCAACAGCCGGAAGAGACGCCGCAACAGGCCCATCAGCCCATCAGGCTCCAGCAGGATGATCGCAATTAATAGTGAACCATAAATCAGCAGATGGAGATTGGGAAACTTCACCGATATCTGTTCTTCAACCATGCCATAAATCACGCCGCCCAGCACCGGTCCCCACACCGTTCCAATGCCGCCAATCACCGGCATAAGCAGAATGGAAATTCCGGTCGAAAAGGCAAATACGTCGCCGGGATAAAAGAACGCGGCGCGTCGCGCGTAGATGCCGCCGGCAATGCCGGTCAATCCGGCGGCAATGGCATGGACCCAGAGCTTGGATGTGAATGCATTCACGCCTAAATCGGCAGCCGCATCCTCATCCTGCTTGATAGCGCGGAGCGCCAGGCCGAACTTACTGTTGGCGATCACGGTGGAAACCAGCACCGCTACCGCCACAGCCGCAATCGCGGAATAGTAATGCTCATTCTGGCTGAAAGCCTGGTCTTCCGTGATGCGATAACCGCTAGATCCGCCAGTGACATCAAGATTGTTCATGACCACCCGGACGGCTTCCGTCACTCCAATAGTGGCGATGACGAAATAGGGGCCGCGCAGGCGAAACGTAGGTAAGCCGATCAGGAAAGACGCCAATATCGCGATGGCCGCGCCGCCAACGAACCCAAAATACGGGCTGTGTCCGGCATGCATGAGCAGCGCCGTGGTGTAAGCGCCCAATCCAAAGAAGACGGCAAATCCGAACGAGACCTGTCCGGCCATGCCGCCAAGCAGGTTCCATCCAAGGCCGGTAGTTGTCCATACGGCCGTGACGAACAGCAGCCGTATGAGATTATCGCTGGGATGGGTGGCAGGCAGGAGCAGAAGGATGACGAGCAACAACCACGGCAAAATGATTTTGAGCCAGCCGCCAACCCCTGAAGGCCGTTTCATGCGGCTTTCCATTTTCG
>DATBVH010000670.1:0-4621 GCA_036515395.1 Candidatus Angelobacter sp. | reverse complement strand
CTATGCGAGCGGCATGCGGCAACTTATTCCCGTGACTGGCGCCAGTTCCAATGATCGCGGAGAGTATCGTTGTTATGATCTTCCTGCTGACCGCTACTTCATACTTGCCACTCCGAAAGGTTCTCCACTTTCACATTCCATCGACGCTGGTGCGCTCGTTCCTGAGGTCCAGGATGTTTATGCGCCTCTCTATTATCCCGGTGTGCTCGATCTGCAGTCTGCATCCGCCGTTCCTGTACCCGAGGGCGGTGATATTCAGCAGGTAGATTTTCGATTGCAAAGCATCCGAGCATCCACATTGCGCGGGCGTGTGTGGGGTGCGATGAAGGTTGATTCAAGCCCGATGCAGGTCATTCTTGCTCACAATGACCATGGCTTCGCTTCTTACATTGATCGGTCGACCGCCGCGGTGGATCCGGCTACAGGAAAATTTGAAATAAGGCGTGTTGCTCCGGGATCGTACTTTCTGGTTGCTTCCCGATTGATGAAGGGCGAAGTATTCTCCGCCAGGGTTCCGGTTGAGATCACGGCAGGAATCCCACCAGAAGACGTCACGCTCCACATGTCGCCGGCCGCAGAGACTCACGGAACCGTGCTGATGGAAGACGCCTCGCCGGTTCCTGCCAATCTTGTTGTGCGATTGTTGCCGGCAGAAGGGCTGTTGCCCGGCCCTCCGCCTGCATCCCCTGTCAATTCAGACGGAAGCATTCGCCTTTCCGGAACACTGCCGGGGACATGGGTACTCTCAGTGGATCATTTACCCGAAGGGGTCTGGATCAAGAATGTCAGCTTCGGCGATATACGCGCTACCGGCGCGCAGCTAAACCTGCCAGTTGGCGCCCGCGGTCCGCTACGTGTTGTTTTGGCGGCAAATGGCGGTCAGGTTTCCGGCATCGTGGGAGAAGAGGGCCAGCCCCGGCAGGCGACAGTGGTCCTTGTTCCCACGGAAACCGAACTGCGGCTTTCGCCACATGCATATCGTTTTTCTGCTACCGATAGCCGTGGCGCCTTTATTTTCAAAGGAGTTCGCCCAGGTAGCTACCGGTTGTTTGCTTTTGAAAGCATTGCTCCCTTTGCCTGGATGGATCCCGGAATCTTGAACGGTGTAGAGGACCTTGGCCAGGATCTAGTAGTGAAAGAGAGCGAACGCCTGACACTTCAGCTCAAGACGATTCCCTATGAGGCTGTGCTTCCATCGCGTTGAGCATTGGTTTTTGTGCTCGCAGGAGTCTGAGTTCCATTTTGAAACTGCTTAGAATTATTGTGAGATTTTCACTTTTCGCAATTCAGGAGAAGAATGCCGGTAGAGAAGCAGTTTCTAATACAGTCTCATCTTAAGGAGACTGACCTCTATGAAAAACCCGTTGTCCTGTATGTTGACGAGATCGTTCGTGTTAAAGAGCTTGTTGTTGCTGTCGTTATTGGCTGTTTCAGTTTTCGCCTCGGCACAAACGGCTGGATACGACCTGTTGCAAACCGGATCTGGTGCTTCCATCGATCTTAGCTCGGTCCATTTGGGCAATGTGCCTCTAACCGGCGTGCCAATTCAGGGTGGTACCGGAACCACCGACACGATCATGCATCGTACGCAGGACGTGCCTCAGGGCGGTGGATCAGTGCCGTTGGAAGTAACCGCATTGTTCATGAAAAGCACTTCCAGCGTCACCTACAACGGACAGCAGGTTGACGTATACGTAACCCTCAACAATTCCGGCGGAAAAGTTTCCACCAGCGTATTGCCGCAGCCGGACTCTCTTTCCGGATCCACTGGGACTATGACGGTCCGCACGGATGGAACGTTTGACTCCAGCTTTAACGTAAATGCGGATGTGATCTTCGTGAAAGCCGGCACCAGCGTCACGGATTCAGCGAATTACGTTGGGCATCAGCCAGCCTCCACGATTTCACTGAGCTCCACGAACTCTACTTACACCACTACGCCGCCATCTGGATATCCAAACTCCGCCACTTTCCCCTCCGGCGGTATATACCCCAGGCCGGTACATAATGGGCCGCACCCGGTGGTTCCCAGCAAGTGCGGGCCCGCACCCAGGAGTCCACAGTCACCTTCTACATCAGCGACCACTAAACAACAACCTACTGGCGCAGCGCTTGCTGTAGCTTGCGTCACTGCACAGTAAGAGCAGAGATCGAGACTCAATCATCTCCAAGGCGGCGCGTTTCTTGCATAAAGCAAGCGCGCCGCTCTTCCCGCCACACAATTGCGGCCTTTCATGCCGACGATGTGACGTTCCCATTTTGGAACGAAATATAACAAAATTTTCTTGTCGCCTCGATTGGCTATTGCTAATGCAATTCTTACGTCGTAATGTGGATTTCTCTAATCTCGGGCTGATAGGGCGGCGCCGGGAAGGAGAATTTTGGTCGGCTCGCATCGCAGCCGCATTCAGGGCAGTATTTGGTTCGCCTGCTTGCACTTCAAGACTGCGATTCTTTCTCGTCTCACAAACAAGGGTTCAGGTCACGCATACCCTGTAAGTGACGGGGCGAAGCTGCATCATTCACTCGCAGCAAATCAATCAACTTGCCATCGTGGGTACTCTTCCTCCATTTGACTCATTTCTGCCGCAATGGTTTGTGCTGTTTGTTCGTACCAACCAGGAAAAAACCACTGCGTCCCGGCTCGATCATCTGCAGATCGAGCACTTCCTCCCATGCTTCCGGTCTTTGCGGCAATGGAAAGACCGCCGCGTAACGCTGGATGTCCCGTTATTCCCCGGCTACGTGTTTGTCCATCTGCCGCACGCGGAACGCATGCGCGTGCTCACGTTGCCCAACGTGCTCCGTTTTGTTGGCTCTGGCAGCTCTCCCGCAGTCCTCACCAATGAAGAAATTGCATGGATCGGGCGCGGGCTGCAGTCCGGCAATGCCGTGCCGCATGAATGCCTCACTGAAGGACAGCGCGTTGTGATTATTTCAGGAGCGCTTGCGGGACTCAAAGGCATTTTGGTCCGCAAGGTCAACAACACGCGAGTTGTAGTTTCCCTGGATTCCATCGGGCGCGCGTTTGCCATTGAGGTCGATCTTGAATCCGTACGGGCCCTAGAAAATAGGCCTTTGGTCATCGATGGACCGGGGCCAAGCAAGTTTCCTGCCCAACCTGCGCAGGACCAGCCAGATATTCAATGCATTTCATCCGGTGTTCGGCGTTAGCAATGCTGCGAGTTCTAAACAAATTGTTGAGTATCGACGGCCGCGAAGTTACATTCGCGCGTCGTGGCTTTTCCAGCGCCAAACCAGAGATTCAAGCCCGGCTGGAGCATGTTGGGACTATTTTCCTCGTCGGATATCACGCGGCCCTGCAAGAGCGTGCGTTGGACGGGCTAAAAGGCAGACTCGAACAAGCTGCTCCGGAGTTCCGTGGTTTTGCGTATGAAGGCGCTGCTATGGCGCTCGCGCTTCAAGATGCCATTGTTCCCGGTTCTAACCGCCTGACGGAATTCATGGCTGGTTCCGGCAAAACGCACATTTATATGCTTCACGTAGGAGCAGGATGGGCCTATGCCAGATTGCCATGGTTGCGATGGCGCATTGAAGCAGTCATTCGCAAATTCGATCCTGTGCTCCGCTGGCTAGTGCTGGATGGCTACGGGTTTCACCAGGGATATTTTCATTTCAAGGCGCCTGTAGATTCTACCGTCAATCGTCTCTCGATGGATGCGCGCCATGTTTTCTATCAAGGCTTGGGGCGCAGCCTGTGGTTCGTCCATGGCTGTGACTTTCATCGGATCGCGCAGACGATCTCCGGTTTTCCTGCGATCTACCAGGGGGATGCATGGAGCGGAATCGGTTTGGCCTGCTCTTATGCTGGCGGCGCGACATTGCGCGAGATGGAAGAAACAGTGGCACTTGCGGGTCGCTTCAATTCCACTCTTGCGCAGGGTGCTGCTTTTGCCGCCAAAGCCAGGCAGTTAGCCAGCAACGAAGAGACACATACGGAACAAGCGTGCGCTATTTTGGTCGGTATAAAAGCGCAGCAGGCTGCCGCGCTGTGTGATCGCGCGCTGGCTCAGGTCAACAGAAACTCTTCCTCTGCCTATCAGCAATGGCGAGAGCTGGTGCAGAACTCCTTTTCATTTACGCGAAATCCACTCCGAGGGAATTCACATGAATATGAACTCTTCCAGCCGTTGGTTTCGGCTCACCCTGACTAAAATTGCGGCCGCCCTGATCGTGGTCTTCCTTTTTATTCAGGCAAGGGAACCAGGAATTTCCGCAGGCGAGCGCAGTACGCTGGCATCGCGGTTTCATTTTGTCCGCTATACGCTGCCTGATAACGAAGCCGTACCATCGAAAACTGTTCGTGCAGTACATCCCAGCCTTAAGCGCATCTCTGCGTGGATCTCATCCGTGGGGGCGGCGGTGGCGGCGGGGGATCTTGATGGCGACGGATTGGCCAATGATATTTGTCTGGTCGATCCGCGGACGGATCAAGTGCGCATTGAACCTGCGCCTACAACAGGCGATCGCTATTCACCCTTCGATCTGAAACCGGCGCGCTATGACGCTTCCAAGATGGCGCCGATGGGCTGTCTGATCGGTGACGTCAATGAAGATGGCCTGCTCGACATTGTGATCTATTACTGGGGACGCACTCCCG
>DATBVH010000669.1:0-8338 GCA_036515395.1 Candidatus Angelobacter sp. | reverse complement strand
GGTGGCGGGAATTGTTGCGCGGTACGGCGTTGACGGCCTCTTCATGTGCACCGGTATAGCCGGCGTGTTCCTGATTTTTCTGGGAGTGACCGGGCTGGGCAGCGCAGTGAAATATATTCCGCGGCCTGTGGTGGTGGGTTTCACCAACGGAATTGCTGTGGTGATTGCCAGCACACAGCTCAAAGATTTCTTTGGGCTGCGCATTGAACAGATGCCCAGCAATTTTCTGGGCCGACTGGAAGCCGTGGCGGAAAACTTCCGCACCATTTCTTTTGAAGAAACAGGATTGGCAGTGCTGGCGCTGGCGTTGATCCTGGTGTGCAGAAAATATTTTCCGAAAATTCCCGGCTATATTGTGGCGCTGTTTGTCGGGACGGCGCTGGTCTATTTCCTTCGACTGCCGGTGCAGACCATCGGCACACGCTTTGGCGGAATTCCTTCCGGCCTACCTGCACTGAAGGTGCCGCACTTTCATCTGGACCTGATACGTCCGCTGATTGCGCCGGCAATTACGGTGGCGATGCTCGGCGCGATTGAGTCACTCATGTCGGCGGTGGTGGCTGATAAATTGTTTGGTCACGGCGAAAAACATAAACCCAACGTGGAGCTGATCGCGCAGGGCGTAGCGAATTTTATTTCTCCGCTGATGGGCGGCTTGCCCGCCACTGGAGCGATTGCACGCACGGCAACCAATATTCGATCTGGCGCGAGGACCCCGGTTGCGGGAATGATTCACGCGCTCACGCTACTGGCGATCCTGATGTTTGCCACGCCAGTGGCCAAGTTCATTCCGCTGGCGGTGCTGGCGGCAATCCTCCTGGTGGTTTCTTACAACATGGGCGAATGGGCGGAGATTCCGGAACTGCTCAAGCTCTCGCGGCTGGAGGTCGCTTGCTGGTCGGCGACATTTGTTCTGACTGTGTTTGCCGACCTGACAGTTGCGGTGGAAGCAGGGATGATCCTGGCCGCGCTGGTTTTTATACGCAAAGTCACGGCGACGACGACAATTTCACGCGTCACGCAGAAATATCTTGACGAAGGCAGGCTGCACGTTCTCCAGGACAAGGAGATTCCGCCTTATGCGACCGTGTTTCGCATCCATGGGCCTTTTCTTTTTGGCGCGGCTGACAAGATCGACGACCTGATGCAGCAGATACCGGAGCTGCCGCCAATCGTGATTCTGCGCCTGCGCAACATGACAGCCATTGACGCCACCGGAATACGCGCGCTGGAAGAACTGGCGGACCGCGTGAAAGCCAGCGGACGCCGGTTGATTCTGTGCGGTGCGCGTGAGCAGCCCGCGCAGTTGATGCGACAGTCGGAATTTGAGCAGCACGTAGGCGCGGAAAATATCTGCGCCAACGTGACAGAAGCGCTAGCACGCGCCGGAGCCGTGTTTCCGCAGATTGCCGCGGAAGCGCCATCGGTACAGAAGTGGGGACGGCGCAAGGACGATCATGAGAGTGATGCGGCAACCTTGGCGAAGAGTGTTGCAAAGAGCTGAAGATCGCGTTCGGGGGCTAAAGCCCCAACGTATGTAGAGTCAGCTAATGGCACGAGTAAACTCGTGCCCTGACACTTGTATCGTGGATCCCAAAAGACACGCCGCGTCGGCAGCGTCAATCTTTTTTCGCTGAACATCTATAATAGAAACAGACCATTTATGAGCACTCAGACCATCGCGGTAGCAATGTCCGGCGGTGTGGATTCGTCCACCGTTGCGGCCATGCTGCGCGCTGAGGGGCACAACGTTGTGGGCCTGACGATGCAGTTGTGGAACCAGCGCCGCCTTGCCGGACATGAAGGCATGCCGGAGCAGGTGCAGGGGCGCTGCTGCTCTATCGATGACGTGTACGATGCGCGTCGCGTGGCCGAAGACCTGGGCATTCCGTATTACGTGGTGAACCACGAAGAGCGTTTTGAGCGTGACGTGGTGCGTCCGTTTATCGATGAGTATCTTTCCGGCCGCACGCCGATTCCTTGCAGCCTGTGCAACAACCATTTGAAGTTTGACCAGTTGCTAATTACCGCACGGCAGATTGGCGCGGACATGCTGGCTACGGGACACTATGCACGCTGCGAGTTTGATGGTACGCGCAATCGCTGGGTGCTGCGGCGGGCCGCCGATCCCGCCAAGGACCAGACATATTTCCTCTTTGGACTCACACAGGAGCAGCTCAGCCGCACGCTGTTTCCGCTGGGACACATGAACAAGCCGCAGGTGCGCGAACTGGCTCGCGAGCATCATCTGGCACTGGCGGAGAAGCCCGATTCGCAGGAGATATGCTTTGTTCCGGGCGGTGATTACAAGCGCTTCATTGATGCATATCTGAGTGAGCAGGGCGAGCAGCTGCCTGACACGTCCGGCGAACTCGTCACCACAGACGGCAAGGTGCTGGGGCATCATGAGGGCGTCCACAACTTTACCGTGGGCCAGCGCAAGGGATTGGGCGTTGCCACTGGCTCGCCGCTATACGTGATCAACATCAATGGCGCTGAGGGCAAGGTGACTGTGGGCGGGAATGATGATCTGCTTTCGCGCACGCTGATCGCTCACAAGCTGAACTGGATCGCCATCGATGGCCTGCATGATTCCGGCGCTAGCGCGAATACGCCTATGCGCGTTACCGCAAAAATTCGTCATCGCCATGAGCCTGCGCCTGCCGTGCTGGAAAACGCTCCCAACGGCGAAGTCCGCGTGACCTTCGACCAGCCGCAAAGGGCCATCACGCCGGGACAGGCCGTGGTGTTTTACCAGGACGATCTGGTCATCGGCGGCGGATGGATTGCGGTGACGGGCGGTTACTCCAAGTCGTAACTGCGAAAGTTCCTAAAAATAATCCTAGAAACAGAAGAAGTGAGATATGCGATGGACCCAGTTGAACTGGATGGCTTGATAAATCTGCTGAAATCCGAGCTCGAGGCCGGAAAAGTAACGCTGAATTCTTCCGAAATTGTCAATTCGCTTAGCAAGGTACGGACCGGAGTGGACGGCAAAGTGGATCCATTAACGGTGGACGGCTCGGTGCGCGCTCTGGCACGTGCAGTTGCTGCTAGCAAAAATATGAGAGAACAGACAGAGAGTATGTCGCTCCAGGAGGTACAAGCAGCATATTTTGATTCGCTTTCGGAAGTATTTGGTGATGTATTTCAGGAGATGCAACGCAGAAATGTAAATCCACAGATTATCGCCGAAGCGTTAGCGTCGAACGAAAAGGCGGTAGCTGCATTTGTCGAAGACATGCCCGCGTTTGCTTCCTCGATAGAGCAGTTTTGGGAGGAGCATGGCCCGGCAGTTCAGTCAGAAATCAGCCATTTAAGTGGCATGAAATCAGTTTTTGGCGGTGATTTATTTCCTTCCTATATATCTAATATTGCATGCTCAGTTGGTCTTTATATAGACACGCTTATTCTGCCGGACCCACTCCTGCGAATTGTCGACCTCTTTAAAGCAATGCCTCCGAAGGAAATTTTCAAATATAGTGTTAAGCATGCACTTAATGCGTTGCAGTATCGCGAACTTGCACTTGCAGACGTCCAACCGCCAATCGTAGTAATTGCACCTGATTTTCGGTTTGTCGAGCCTGGTTATCGCAATGCGATTCGGGTTTCTGGCGAACTTGATTTACTTGAACATGCCGCTCATCTCTTTAATCGAAAATTTTCCAGCGCTGATGATCTTTTAAAGTTCGTCAGCAAATATAACGAACCTGCGGCTCTCCTCGGCCAGATTGCGGACCCCAGCCGGGTGCTCTTTGACGCAGAGTGGTCTGGTTCGTTAGCTGATCAGTTTGCACGCTTGAATAGTGAAATAGGTCCGCTCATGGGATCCAGCCTGAGTTCTGCTGAGAAGTTTTATCGCTTCTTGCTTGGGAGAATGGGACAGGCGAATGACGTTCTTTTTCGGAGCAAGCGTTATGTGGGTACTCCGTTGGTTGATGCACCGACCTCTTGGCAATATCTCCTGTGGAAGTATGAATACGATGGCCGGCGCACGTCAGCAAGTGGCAATATGAAGAACTTGGTTATATCAAAAGCAGTACAAGTGGAAGGACGGAACGAACTCGGAATGCTTGCTGGGGTACCGCCGGAAACTCTAATCAGGCTTCGCAAGGAAGGTGCTCTAGCCAATTTAAGAGAAATATTAAGCAAAGGTATTGGAGAAATTGATTCCGCATCCTCCACGACATTGACTGAGGTTGCCGACAAGGTAATTGAAAATGTAGATGCGGCTTTCTCTGCTCACGCCAAAGACTTAAAGGATTTGTCATCATCAAAGCGCAAGTTCTATGGTTTCGATATAGGGAGATGGATAGCTGTCGGAGGACTATCGATTGCTGCTGCCTCTCTTGAAAGCCGTGGGTTAGGCATTTTGGCGACAGCTTCAGCTGCAATCCTTGGAAGTCCCTCTGGACCGGATGTAAAAAAAGGTTGGGAGGAGCTAAAAGACACAAAGCAAAAGCTTGAACGCTCTCCAACAGGCATGCTCTTTCGGCACCTCAAGGGTAAGTTCGGTTTTTAGTTTCGGGCCCTCATCAATGCTGTGTGCACCACGCTATTGCAGCTAACTGTGGGTACCGCGTATTCACACGCCCAGGCCGGGAACATGTTGTGTCGCTCTTGAAAGGGCTCCTTCCATGTGTCGAGCGTCTTCCATGATCGGCAAGCCTTCAGAGGTGACCTCCGTCCCAGCAAGTGCGGCGAGGGCGCCCGCAGCCCAAACACGGTTCAACATCGCACGGCAAAAGTGCCGATGTCACACGAGCATTGCGAAAAAGTTGCGGTACATGTCCAAGATCGCGGCGATTTTTTCTGCGTCTGATAATACGCAGTTGAACTCCACTCAGCCGATTGGGAATCTGCCGACGGCGCGCGTGTAACTCTTTCCAGCTCTGCTGCTTACATCTTTTCACCAATGTAAATTTTTATCAGACACGGCCATTGTCCTATTTCGCTATTGATTCGCGTATCAACTCTGGACTAAACTCGATCAATTTCGCCGAAATCAGATTTGGAGCAGTGTCTAGTGTCTGATGAAAAGGCGGGAATGAGGACTTGAACCATGGAAGCAGCATTCAGTAATCAGCATTCAGCAGTCAGCGAAAGACAAAACCAAGCCCCACACCAAAACCAAAAGAGCCTGACCACAGAGGACACAGAGAGCACGGAGATAAATAAAATGTCCCCTCAGCAGCAAGCGAGCGCCCTGGCGATTAAGCTGGCGCGGACCTATGAAGAGCTGACGAGGCTGCTGGAGCGGAATCCGGCGATGAAGCGGGGGATAACGGAAGGCACGACCAAGGAAGACAGGGTTTACCAGAAGCTGAAACAGCGGCTGAAGATGGCGGACATGGCACCGCGCTGCCAATGGGTAAGGCAGGACGGAACGAGCTGCCGGTCTCCGCAGATGAAACAACACATCTACTGCTTTGCACACAGGCAGATGGCAGAAGCCAGGACGCTGATGCTGATGCTGCCGGCAGCGGAGGACGCCAACGCGATCCAGGTTGGGCTGATGCGGATACAGAAGGCGGTGATTGAGGACACGATCTCAATGAAGAAGGCCGGACTGCTGTTGTATTCGATGCAATTGGCGATGACGAACGTGGGCCAGACGACGTTTGGACAGGCGAAGGATGAAGAGATGGTGCGCGAGACGGTGGATGAGGAAGAAGCATTCAGCGAAAAAGCAGTCAGTAGTCAGCAGTCAGCATTCAGCCAAGACCAAATCCAAAACCAAACCTTTGAAACACAGAGGAACGGAGGAAGCGGAGGAGCAGAAGCTTTACCGCGGATCCACGGCGAGCCGGGACAGGTGTACGCGGATGAGGGCGGATCGGAAACGGAGACCCGGCCGGTGGAATGGAAGCCTTCGCCGGACATGTACAGAATGGACACGCAGGAAGGGAGGGAGGCTTGCGAGGCGAGCTTTCGGAGAAGCAGCGAGCGAAGGCCGGTACAGGCAGTGATTACCCCCGAAGACCCTGCGCAAGTGCACAATTCAGCGTTGCGCGATGAACGTCTGCCTAAAGGCGCGCGGTCCGCAAACGAATCGCTAGACGCGGATAGGGGCCCAGGGTCAGTTCTTCTAACTGAAACCTACGCCAATCTGGGATGAGCTGCGATGACATGGGATATCGAGGGAGGGGGGAAGGATGGGAATCGCCGTCATCGGAAAAGCAAAACCTACCACGGAGGCACGGAGACACGGAGAACAGCCAAACTCGGGAAGACAAAAACTTACTACTGATACCACGGATGACACAAGTCGGAAGAATCAGCTTCAGGAATCTTGCGTTGTAGTGTGCAGCGGCAGCGGCCTGCCAACGCAGCTCTGTGGAGAATCAGCAGGACTGCCGGGGCTTGGATGCAGGAATTGTGTGCGCTCTTCTTCCAGCCGCAACAGTTCAAGATGGACGCGGGTTTGGTCCCAGCCCAGCGCGCTGCCGATTTTTGTAGCGGCCTCTCGGCTGCAATCTTCTGACCAGCATGCTCCCAGCGCAACGGGTACGCGACGCAGAAGGATGTCGCCCAGCGTTACGGCAGCTTCATGCGCCACGGCTTCCACAGCTTCTGCCACGAGGTGGCAGCTATGCTGGCAGAGCGGTTCGCGCAGGCGCTCGTCGAGTGATGCGGCATGCGCAATGGCCAGAGCGTGCCGGCCATGCCATTCCGCAATCGCTTGCGCGCAGCCTTCAGGAATCTTGGCTTTGCACGCAACCAGGCGCGCCCACTGGCGCACGGTAGATTCAACGTCTTCTTCGCCCGCAGGCGAGGCAAAGACGTTCACCGGTTCCGGCACGTCAACACCCAGCTTGCGGACAACGTCGCGCGCGAGGCTGGCTGCCGTAGTGAGTTTGCCGCCGATGACGGAGATCAGGCCCGCAGCGCCGTCATCAGTGTGGTCATGCAGAAGATGTTTGCGCGTAATTGCCGATGATGCCTTGCCCGGCGCAAACGGCAGCGGACGGATTCCGGCAAAGCTATAACGTATGTCGGCGGGCGTGAGGCCGGAGTAAGGAAAGAGCCGCACAAAACTTTGGAAAAGATAGTCACGTTCCTGCGCGCTGGGCTGCGGATTATCAGGCACGCTGGAGTCGGCCACTTCACTGGTGCCCACAAGGAGTTGATCATTCCACGGAATAACAAAAATCGGACGACCGTCGATAGCTTCGCTATATATCGCCTGCTGCGGCGCGCCAACAAATTTCGGCAGCACCAGATGCGATCCGCGCACGCCACCGATCATCCGCGGCGTTGCAATGCCGGAAGCGCCAATCACTGCATCGGCCCAGGGGCCGGTTGCATTGATAACGTGCCGCGCTCGGACAGAATATTCCTGGCCGGAAATCAGGTCGCGCAGCCGCGCACCCGTGACGCGTCCGGTTTTCTGGAAGCCGCCCTCGCGGGTAATCTCCAGCAGCTTTGTGTGGTTGCATGCAATGGCTCCGGCAGCGACGCTCTCTGCCAGCCATTCCGCGACGAGGCGTTCAGGAAATTCGCATTGCGCGTCTTCATACGCGTAGATCGACCACTCAGCGCCTTTATCGAGCTGGCGTTCAAATGCAGTCAGGTCGCCGCCGCTGCCGCGTTTTCCGCCCGCCCAGCGATGGTAGAGCCACAATCCTGTCCGTATGGAAAGGGAACTGCGAAGCAGCGAATGAGATTTTTTCGGCAGCGCTAGCAGGAATTGCAACGGGCGCACCAGATGCGGCGACTGCGTCAGCAATCGTTCACGCTCGCGCAGCGATTCACGCACCAACCCGATCTCAGCATGTTCAAGGTAGCGCAGACCGCCGTGAATGATTCGCGTGGACCGGCTGGTGGTGCCGGAAGAAAAATCGTTTTGCTCAACCAGCAGCGTGCGCTTGCTCCACTGCGCACACTCGCGCGCAATGGCAACGCCGTTAATGCCGCCGCCGATCACCAGAACGTCAAAGCTCTGGTCTTTCGATTCGATTGAGCTACTCACGTCCATCATTATTTAGATGCTTTTTCAGGAAAGAACAACATTACTTCCGAACCCAGATAAGGTGAATCTAATGGTCGCGGGGAAAATGAGCTGTTTAAAGGACTTAGGGACGGACTTGCGAAGCCAGGGCGTGCGTTGCTCCCCACAAGTCAGGATCGATATCGGGAAAGACCGAGTCGCGCAGCTCAATTTCTTCCAGTTCCTGAAGCTTTTCCAGCGAAATCTGGTGGGTGGCTTCAAATCTGCGCCATGTGTCCAGCAGTGCGCGGAATTGTTCCAAATGAGTATTGAAGCGCTTCTCCGCGTAGTCTCGTGCGGCTTTCGTCGTGATCAGGAACTGCCAGTCAGAAGACTCCAGCAGCAGCA
>DATBVH010000668.1:0-5141 GCA_036515395.1 Candidatus Angelobacter sp. | reverse complement strand
ATGACGGCCGAAGAGTTCAAGCGCGTCACTGAAGTTACTTATCTCGGATATGTATACGGCTCACTGGCAGCGCTGAAGCGGATGCTGCCGCGCGACCGAGGCACCATTGTGCACGTGGGGTCGGCCCTTGCCTACCGCAGCATCCCTTTGCAAGCCGCTTATTGCGCAGCCAAGCACGCAGTGTTGGGCTTTTTCGCCTCTCTGCGCACTGAGCTTCTGCATGACGGCAGCAATGTGAAAACCACAATGGTCCAGATGCCGGCGCTGAACACGCCACAGTTTGGCTGGGTGAAGAGCCGTCTTTCACACAAAGCACAGCCGGTGCCGCCGATCTTTCAGCCTGAAGTTGCAGCGAAGGCCATTTACTACGCGGCACATGATCCTGACCGTCGCGAGTATTACGTGGGAGGGTCCACGGTGAAAGCGATCTTCGGCAATAAGTTGGCTCCTGGATTCGCCGACCGTTATCTGGCCCGCACCGGTTACGATTCACAGCAATACGATGGCCCGGAAGATCCGAACCGCCCGAATAATCTCTGGCAGCCTGTTTCCGGGGATCACGGCGCGCATGGCGACTTTGATGAGCGCGCTCGACCTTTCAGCATCGAGCTCTGGCTGGAGATGAATCGCAAATGGCTGGGCGCCGGGCTGGGACTGCTTGCGGCAGCAGCACTATTCAGCCGGATGCGAGGGCAGCCCGACTCCAGGGAAGTTGAAAACGAAAGGAGAGCGGCGTAATCCATTTGTGAATGCTGCCGTGGCTGGGTAGCTGGCCCTCTATCGAGAGGCAAAGTTATTTTCTGGTGTTCTGAAAACCTGGGATAGGCGACTATTTCGACCTGACAAATCTTACCCGGCTAAGATTAGCCGAGGAGAAGTTGGAGGCGCGGGTCGGAATCGAACCGACGCATAAAGGTTTTGCAGACCTCTCCCTTACCACTTGGGTACCGCGCCTGAATGCCCGTGCTGGCCCTGAGAGCATAAACCCTCGCTGGTGCGAGGGGCAACAGTGAGCAAAAATTATGGAGCGGGAGACGGGAGTTGAACCCGCGACTTCGACCTTGGCAAGGTCGCACTCTACCACTGAGTTACTCCCGCTCAGAGGATGAACACATTATAACGTGCTGAAAATGCACGGTCAATGAATCATGTCGCTTCTGCGCTCAAGACTGGCGGCTCGGCACACGAGTCGGCCTCGCCGCGTGTCCCCTTCGATGGATCTGGGCCGCGAGCCCGAATAGCGCGGCGAGCGGTGTGCAGCAGGAGCCGAGGGATTTAGAGGTACAAGCGGGTTGGAGCGAAAGCGACAAAATTAATGCCTGCTTGTCCATTGCGGATCATTTTCCGGCGTCACAATTAAGCCATCGCGCATATGAATGATCCTGTCGCCGATTGCGGCAGCCTCTGGATTATGAGTGATCATCAAAACTGTTTGGCCGAACTGCTTGTTGGCATCACGCAGCATCTTTAACACAATGTCAGAGTTTTGCGAATCCAGGTTGCCCGTAGGTTCGTCGGCCAGGATAAGCGCCGGGCCGTTCACAACGGCGCGCGCCAGCGCAACCCGCTGTTGTTCGCCGCCGGAAAGCTCTGACGGCCGATGGTCGAGCCGCCCGGCGATGCCCAGCATCTGCGTGACCTGCTCAAACAGTTTTTTGTCCAAACCGTTTTTGCCGGCAATCTCGCGCGCAATCTCAATGTTTCCCCTGGCCGTGAGCGTGGGCAACAGGTTGAATTTCTGGAAGACGAAGCCAATCTTCTCTTTACGCATTTCCGTGCGCTGCGCGTCTGAAAGCTGGGCAAAATCCGCGCCATCAATGATTACATGGCCAGAGGTAGGGCGTGTGAGGCCACCAAGGATATAGAAGAGGGTTGACTTGCCGCTGCCGGAAGGGCCGACGATGCTGACGAATTCGCCCTTATCGACGCTGAAGCTGACGCCTCTGAGCGCGGGCACATCGACTTTGCCGATGCGGTAAACCTTACTTAGATTGTCAGCTTGAATGATCGGGGCCACGCAATCGATATTACCAGAGCGCGGACTTACAGAACGGGGACAAACAGCGGCAAAGCGCGACAATTTATTCTGTCGCTACGCTCCAAACCGCTGGCGGGTCGATCATCTGGTCAATTTCTCCCGCTCCCGACGCGAGCGGCTCGGCGTGCTCGGGCCTCGCCGCTTAGTTCAAAATAATTTTATTCTGTCGCTACGCTCCAAACCGCTGGCGAGTCGATCATCTGGTCAGGCTCCCGACGCAAACCGGATCGGCGTACTTGGGATTGGCCGCTTTAATTCGACACAAGATTATCGCTTACGCTAACTTGCTGCCTGCATCCTGGCGGGCTCAGACGCGGTCCCACGCTTTGGTCCGCGCTTTTTCACCAGCATCAGGCGGATGCGTTCCAGCAACTCAATGGGAGCGTACATTCCCTTGGGCAAGAAGAGATCGGCGCGAGTGTCTTTCTCATAAAAGCGGGTCTTGCCGGAAAACAGAATGGCAGGCGTGCAGGCAGAAATTTCCTTGATCTGGTTGACCAGCTCCGCGCCGTCGAGGCCGGGCATTTGCAGATCGCTTAGAACAAGGTCAACGCCGCCCAGTTTGAAGGCATCCAGGGCCTGCTGGCCATTGCTGCACGCCAGCACGCGATAGCCGCGCGTTTCCAGCATCAGTTTTCGAATGGAAAGCGCTTGCTCGTTATCGTCCACGCACAGAATCGTTCTTTTCGGTCGCATCTTTCTTTCCCCCTGGGATGTTTCCGTGGCAGGCCTGCGCAGTGGCGTCAACGGAAGTTCTTGCGGCTGATGTTTGCTACTTTGGTTCAGGAACTTTAAGGCATACGAAGCGGGGAAGCAAGTAACCGAAACGCCAACAAGTGGAAAACTCTGTGGAGAACTTTCTTCAAAGTTCAATCATGACCGGAAAGCGCCGGAAAATAGAGAGCTTGCTGCGGCGCTCGTCTACAAAATAAATTCTCCGCGCGCTACTTCTGCCACGTGTCCGCCCACGCGCACGTTAACGATCTTGTCGCCATTTTGTCCGGCGCTGAAAAATATCCTGCTGCGGCGTTTCATCTCCACGCCTTGTTCCATCAGCACCTGCTGATCGGCAGGAACCACGCCATATTGCACCGCCCATGCGGCACAAGGACCGGCCGCGGACCCTGTCGCGGGATCTTCACCGTTATAAAAAATCATGCGCGATTGCAGCTTTGCTTCAGGGTTCAAAGTCTCACGCGAGACGAAGTAAAAGAATTTTGCGTCGGATTTGTCGAGATAAGCTTTCATGTTGGCCCATGTGGGCGAGAGGTTTTGCAGCACAGCAAGGGATTTCAGCGGAACAATGGCGAATGCATTGCCGGTGCTTACGGTTTGAATCGGCAGATCGTCGGCAATGTCATCGACGGCCAGCCCAGAAGCGCGCGCCACGTCTTCACGCGAATGTTTCTTCTTGAATTCTGGGTCGCGCTGGGTCATCAGTCCGAAGGGCAGGCCGTCGCGAGTGGAGAAACGCACCGGAATGCGGCCAATGTTCAGATCAAGTGCAATTTCTTCCGCGCTGCCGTTGCCGTGCTGGGCGTCGTTTCTTAACGCTTCATTTCTTAAAACCATGGCCGTGCCCAGCGTTGGATGTCCAGCGAAAGGAAGCTCTTCAGTTGTGGTGAAGATGCGCACGCGCACGCCGCGTTCGCGCTCCGTGGCGGCATCGCGCGGCAGGATGAACGCGGTTTCAGAGAGATTGGTCTCCCTGGCTATCGCCTGCATCTCCGCGTCGGAGAGGGCAGTGCCGTCGGCGAAGACAGCTAGCTGGTTTCCTTCCAGCGGCACTGAGGTAAAAACATCTACCTGCACAAACGGCAAACGGCGCTTCGCATTTGACATGGTTATCTCTGCACCCTATGCTGCAAACTCGTGAAGGCTTTCCGCAAACTGCTGGCTCGAACGCCCTTTTACGGCGTCTACAAATCGCTGGGCCATTACCCTGATTACTGGTACTGGAAGCTGCGCGGCGAGCCCATCCGCTCTCCGCATCTGCTCAAGCAGCGCACCGTCCGTGTATACGCGCAGCGTTACGGCCTGCGCGTGTTGGTGGAAACCGGCACATACTACGGCGAGATGGTGGCTGCCATGAAAAATCGCTTTGCGGAAATCCATTCCGTGGAGTTTGATTCCGCGCTGGCGCAGCGCGCCGCAAAAAAGTTTTCCAGTGCATCGCATGTGCATATTCATGAAGGCGACAGCCAGAAAGTTGTGCCGGAGCTGCTGAAATCGCTAAAGGAGCCTGCGCTCTTCTGGCTGGACGCCGGCTATTACGGCTGGGCCGGCCTGCAGGGCGATAAACAACGGCTCACCAGCGAACTGGAATCCATCCTGCGCGATTCGCGCTACCGGCACGTGATCCTGATGGACGACGCGCGCGGCCTCAACGGCCAGAACGGCTCGCCTACGGTGCCGCAACTCAAGCAGCAGATTGAAGTGGAGTTTCCCGGAAGAAAAGTAGAGGTAAAGTATGACATTCTGCGGATTACACCGGAGTAAGTAAACTCTTTGCCGCTTCTGTAATACATGGTTGTACGTCTAACTTAAATCAGCGAAACTGTTTACACCCGTTCGAGCGACACTAACATCATTTGAGGCTCCCATGTCTTTTCTCCGCGATTTGAAAGTTGCCATCCGTTCTTTGGCCCGCGCGCGGGCATTGTGGTTCACCGTAGCCATTACTCTGGCTCTGGGCATCGGCGCTAACGCGGCCATCTTCAGCGTGATTCGTGGTGTGCTGCTGCGGCCGCTGGCAAATCGCGACGAAAATCGCCTGCTGTACGTGCGCCAGAGCGCCCCGGGACTCGGCGCGGAGAATACCAACTTTTCCGTCCCGGAAATCAAGGACATCGACTCCGGCTTGAAGACCATCAAGGAGATCGGTACTTTTTCCCCGGTCCAGTTCACCCTCGTTGGCCTGGGCGATCCGCGTGAGATAAGCGCCGGCGTGGTGGATGGCAATTACTTTGAAGTGATGGGCCTGCGTCCGGTGCTTGGCCGCCTGCTCAGCCCGAATGACGATGGCCCCAACGCCGCGGGCGCCGCCGTGCTCACGTACCGCTTCTGGGTCAATTCACTGCATTCTGATCGCGGCGTCATCGGC
>DATBVH010000667.1:0-2673 GCA_036515395.1 Candidatus Angelobacter sp. | reverse complement strand
ATCGGGCCAGCTATCCCATTTTTTCCCTTCGAAGGTATTGAGTTGGTAATAGGTTTCCGTGGCTGCTAGATGGAGCATCAGAGCGCCGATGGTGTTGGCATTGCGGTCAATGAGGTAATCCAGTTCAGCCGCGGTCAAGTTTTTAGTTGCATTGAGTACGCCGTTGGCTTCGCGCATCCATGTGAGCATGGAGACCAACGTCCCGATCTGGGGCGAGTATCCGGATTTCGGTCCAATGACGTTGATGTTCGAGTCGCTCGCCTGAGCCATATTTGGCGGGGAGAGCGCTTCCAATAGGGCGGAAAATCCGGCCGTGAGAGCGGCTGACCCTTTTAGAAAACTTCTACGATTAGGAAAGCATTCATTGCTGAAGCGTTGGCCAGTGAAAGGATCCTGTTCGATTAATGCCATGACTGCCTCCTTGCTAATGTGTCCGCGGTCACGATGGTATCAGGAGTACAATATCCGCCAAATTTAATTTCCCATGAAAAGCTGTGGCCCAGAAATACAATAGCCCGGCCTAAACGATGGGTTCGTAATATCGCTCGCCGGCGCAGCCTCGGCAGACGGTCTTTGCGCCGAGTTTGACTTCGCGCCGAAAATTGATTCCTTCACCACATTGCGCACAGACGATCCGCTCACCCTTATAGCCGGGAAACTCTTCCGGCGGCAGCTCCACATGGACGGGTTGAGACTGAAAGAGCTGGTCGTCCGTCATCTCACGGTAGGCCAGCATCTGTTGCTGGTTCTTGTTTTCAATTTCCGGATGCATGCTTTTGGCTAGCGCCTTGGAAGATTCACGGGCGGCCACGCGCAGGGCCTTGCCGGTTTCCACGTCAACGAACGTAGCTGCCATCTTGCCCCAATCGCGAAACTTGAGAGCGCGCTTGCCCAGGCGGCAGCCGGTCACGACCATCACAGCGTCGGTGGCGCAGCGGTCGATTTCAACAAAGGTGACGATACGCTTGCGGTCCTTGCCCTGAGGATCTTCCAAGCCAAGTTTTTTCAAGCCAAACATGGCCATGCGAACGCCCAGCACCTGTCCGGCGCATAGATGGCCATGCGCTACAGCGGCGTCATCGAGGTATTCCTGGAGAGACTTCATTGTTGCGGGCCCTCTTCTTCTGCAGTTTCAGGCTGGAGATCGGCGCTGTGCGCATGCACGGCAAAGCTGGTTTTCTCGCCCGCGGCAGTGAAAGTAACACGACTGGGCGAGCGTTCCCATCTGGGCGCGGCACACGCGGGGCCGGTAAATTCCTTGCGCAAGAGCGGCTTACGCTTGCCCAGCTGCGAGACGACCATAAAGGTTTTGGCGCCGTCATCGGAAGCGCCGCAATAAGCAACGTAATCTCGATACCAGCTTGCTTCTGAAGCTTCGCCATCGAAAGCCGGCAGATTGAGCTGTGCTGTATGGCCGGTCTGGCGGTCTACGCTGATCCAGCCATCCAAACGCCATACCCACTGCTGCGGTTTTTTTTCTTCCGGGAGAGCGTCATTGATGCGGTAGGCGCGCCGGACAACAAAAAGCCGGTCAGTGACTTCGTGCATAGCTCCGGTAGTGTACTCGCGGGTCCGGCCATCGATGACCAGTTCGCGGACTTTGAGCGGCTGCTTCTCGCCAGCTTCCGTGCGGACCTCCACTGTACGCCACTGTCCCAAGGCAACTGTGTGGGCTTTGGGAGCGGCAAAGCTGCTGCCAGTCAGCAAGAAAACGCCGATGAATATGCAGGGCAGACGCACGGTGTGGCCAATTATATGACCTTGCACCAAAAGAGTTGAAATTTGTCTGCGGGATGGGCCTGGATTATTAAAGACCCTTAAATGGTGGAGTTTTGTGACTTGGGAATGTAAATGCGAAGCGAACGAAGGCCTTACTAAGGCTAATCTGGCGGTGGTAAATACCTAACGATAGCCATTGCCAGATTTTGATACTTTCAATTTGAAACAATTGCCCATAAAATTAAAATCTCCCCCAATTTAACCATTTGCGGGCGCGCCAATCTAATTTAAACCGACGCGGCTACCGGGGTATTGTGCTTTTCAACGACGATTCACGAGATAAAGAGGTGCGAGAGTTGCTCGATACAACCCTCGACTCAACTCTACCCTCTCACTTAACGATGGCACCCATATCGGAAAGGGCAAGGGAGGAGTATGGCCGCTTTAAGCAACGTGCGCCAAGGATTCTGGTTGTCGATGACAAGCTAGATACCCTGCTACTCCTTCGTGAACTCCTTTCCTCTCGCGGTTACGACATCATTACAGCAACAGAAGCAGAAGAAGCCAAGCAGATGGTCCACTCGGAACGTCCGGAGCTTATTCTTCTGGACGTTGTCATGCCGGGAAAATCCGGCTACGACCTTTGCCGCGAACTGAAGGAAGATCCTTTTACCCGTCTGATACCCGTGGTGATGATTACCGGACTCTCTGATCGCGATGACCGGGTGCGCGGCATTGAGGCTGGCGCAGACGATTTTCTGAGTAAGCCGCTGTATCCGGAAGAGCTGTTTGCCCGCGTCAAGTCACTGCTGAAGCTCAAAGAGTTTACTGACGAACTGGAAAACGCCGAGGCCGTGCTGGTGGCGCTGGCGCTGGGAATTGAATCGCGCGATCCATACACCGGCAACCATTGTGAGCGGCTGGCGCGTTATGCGGCCGATCTGGGGCATCATA
>DATBVH010000666.1:0-4244 GCA_036515395.1 Candidatus Angelobacter sp. | reverse complement strand
ATTCCGCGCCCTTTCCCGGTTGCAGGCTTGTGGGAGGATTGGAAAGATCGGCGCACTGTCCCGGGCTGATGCCATCAGGATTCGGCGCGTGGCCCTGCCGCGCGCGAGGCGGCTGTACGTGGTCATAAAATCCGCCGTGCTCGTCGTAGGTGAAAAGAATAATGGTGTCGTTCCAGAATTTGCTGTTGCGAACGGCATTCACAACCTGCGACACAAAGCTTGTCCGCGTTGAATGTCGGTCGGCGGATGCTCGTCGTTTTCTTTCGTGATGCCCAGAACACCCAGGTTCGGGTCGACGAATGAAACTTGCGGCAACGGCGGCAACGCTGGTGAGCCAGCAATCTGTCCTAAGAAGACTGGTAGCGGTAGAAAGTGCGGATCGATTGGCGCAGGGAACGGGCGGAAGCTGCCGCCCTGTGGAACATCCTGGAAATAATCTGCCCAGGTCACGGCGTTCTTTTCCATCAGGTCAAAGATGGTGCCGGTGATGGGCTTATAGCCGCCGCTCCCCGGAGGTGGAAAGTTATCACTCGTGGTGAGATGGCCAAAAGATGTTGCCGCCATCAGATAGGAACGGTTGGGAAACGTGGGGCCCAGCACCGGAGCGAAGTAGCGATCATTCACTGAAAATTTCTGCGCCAGATCATAGTAGAAGGGAATTTCATTCTGGTTGTAGAAAGCCATGGTCTGGTCATCAGTAGCGTTTTCTACACCTTTATCCAGTTGCTCAGTCTTGTCATTGATCAGCACAAAGCCATCCATCAGAGACTGGAAAAGTGTGTCATTGGGATGGTTGAAATTGGCTTCACGATGCGTATTGGCCCAGCCGTGGTCCAGGTCCGGAGCCACGCAACGGCGCGAATCATGGAAAGCAAACACCGTGCTGCCGTCATCGTCCTTGTTGGCGTTGCGGCAGGTAAAATTGCCCGCTGCATCCACGCGGCAGCTCAGGCCGTCCACGCAGGAATGGTCATCTTTGCGGCAGCCGCCATTGTGATCGTCGCCGTCTTCACGTCTGGGGTTGTGATATGGGCTACCCGGCGCATATGCCAGCGCGCCAAAATAGTTATCGAAGGAATGATTTTCCTGCATGATGACGATAACGTGTTTGGCCTTGTGTGGATCGCCTTCGGCCCTGGCTGTAGTTCCAGCCAGCAAGGCGGCGGCAAAAACCAAGAATGGAAGTGCAAAGCGAATGCCGAACCGACGCATAGTGCTCTCTCCTTTTATGAAGCCTCTTTAGATCTGCGACGTATAACGAAAAACTTCTGCAGCAGCATTAAAATAGGAGACATCGGCTAAATGGGTGAACATCCGGTTAAAATTCGAGTTTGTGGGCGGCCCGAACGCCACGTTCTGCTCGACTAGTTTTGGGTAGGTTCTAAGACCGCAAACTAAGGAGAGAGGCGATGTCCTCTCCCCTTGTTGTATGAATCGATTTCGGCCAATTGACCACCGACCCCGTGATCGATTTATCTAGGCAAGATTTTGCATACTCCGCAATTTTCTATGACAAAAGCTAACATCTCTCTTGACACGTAAGTCTCACACCTCCATACTCATACGCAATCACGATCCAGGTAAAAGCGGAGACGCGCTCGCACCCCCTCCGACGGGTATCCCAGGCTAGAAGCCTTCACGGGCTAAGTTGCACATTTCTTAAAAAGAAGGTTGTTGTATGAATCCCTGCAAGGCTTTACGGCCGCTTGTGGCGGTCATGTTGTACTTTTTTATCCTTTTTGCTTCTGCTCAAAGCCCTTCCGCCGGCGCCAACGTGAACATGGTTTCCGGTACGGACTGGACTACCGGCGACCCGTTTCTTCAGCGGCAAAATGAGCCCTCGTCCGCAGTGTCCACGCGGAACCCGCTGCACTTGCTCGCCGGGGCCAATGACTATCGCACGGTAGATCTGCCGGGACTTCTTGGAATTGATGAGCGTGGCGACGCCTGGCTTGGCATCTTCAAATCATTTGACGGTGGCCAGACGTGGCAAAGCACTCTGCTTCCTGGATATCCCCTCGACTCTTCTTCTGACGGTCTGGCTTCTCCGTTGCGCGGCTTTCAGGCCGGCGCCGATCCTGCCATACGAGCAGGAACCAACGGTCTTTTTTATTACAGCGGCATCGCTTTCAATCGTGGCACAAATGCGCTGGGAGCGGTATTTGTGGCCCGCTTCATTGACAATGACAATCGCGAAAACGGCGACGCTACTCGCACTCTGGGAGGCATCACCAATGTGACTCCCGCGGATTCAATCCGCTATTTGGGAGAGACCATTGTTTCTCTCGGTAGCGCAACCCAGTTTTTGGATAAGCCCTGGCTGGCGGTAGACGTGCCGCGCGGCACGGCAACCTGCACTATCAATTTCACTAATCCAGACGGTTCTGCCGGCAGTGAAGTAGTCCCGGCTGGAACGGTCTTTGTAAGCTATACCGCCTTTGGCGGCGTTACGCAGCAGAGTGATAGTGGGGAACACAGCGGAAGCGGCAGCGGTCGCGATGATGATGCGGGCAATCCAAACAACACGCAGATTCTTTTTGCCCGCTCCGCCGACTGCGGAAAAACCTTCACTCTGCCGATAAGAATCGCTGGTGGCTCTATTAACCAAGGCTCCGTTGCTGTGGTGGACCCCAGTAGCGCCGGCAACCCCACAGCCACTGTTTATGTTGCCTGGAGACGGTTTGCCGACTCTTTGCATCGCGGCGGGATCTCCATTGCTAAATCCACCAATGGGGGCGCGACATTCGGCAGTCCCGTTGATGTCGTGACTTTTCCTTCTTCCTGTCTTGCCACGCCCACGGGCGCCGGCTGCCCCATTGATCAGGGCCTTAGCATTGGCGGCGGTTCATTCCGCACCAATACATATCCCACGCTGGCTGTGGACGACAGCGGACGTGTTTATGTTTCGTGGTCGCAGCGCCAGACGAATGGCGATGCTCGCATCATGATGTCGGTTTCCGCCAACGGTGCAATCTGGCCAATTTCCGGCACGCCGGTTGATCTTGGTTTAGTCGCCGATGACCACGGCAACCTATTTACCAATCTGGCAAATCCTTCACGCGGCCACCAGATCATGCCCACGCTCACTTTTAACGCGGGCAAGCTCATGCTGGTGTATTACGACCTTCGCCAGGACCATACTCTGGGCATCTTTACCCTTACTCCTGATCTCACCGGCTATACGGAAACACGCAAGTTGCTGGGCGAGCTCGACTCCAGCGATCCTAACTACAATCCCGCTGCGGTCTTCAATTCTTTTATGACTGATGGCGCCAACGGTGTTGGTTCCACGCTCACCATCCGTCGCCATACAATTGATCTGCAAGGTGCGCAGACTAGCCCTGCGGCCGCCGGCAGCCTCGTGGTTCCCAGCTTTAATTCATTCCGAATTTCCCGTTATCAATTCGGCGTCAACCCGTTTGACTCCACCAGTGTCGCCGAGCAGCTTCAGGTCAACACGCCCAACCTGCCGCTGTTTGTTTCAGGCACGCAGCCTTTCATCGGCGACTATATTGATGTTGCCGGCGCGCCCAGCTTCGTCATAAACAATGGGAAATGGAGCTTCAACACTTTATCCAGCAGTAATCCTGTTTTCCACGCCGTGTGGACGGACAATCGCGACGTCCGGCCGCCGCTGGATGGAAACTGGACAAATTACACGCCTCCATTCTCCGCGTCGAATCTGGCCACGCCGCATCCCAGCGTGTTTGATCCCACGCAGACTGTCCCTGCCTGCGCCGACGATAGCCGCAGCGGAATGCGCAACCAGAATATTTACACCTCGCGCATTGCTCCGGGAATTTTTGTGGCTGCTCCTGGAAACTCGAAGACCCTGGGCTTTATTGCTAACACCACAACGCTGCTGCTGCGCATGTTTGCCGTTACGGTACAGAACACCACAGCGCTGGAAAAAAGTTTCCGCATTACGATTGCGAACCAGCCGCTGCTGGCCAATGGAACGCCTGATCCGAGCGGATCAGCTTCACTGCAACAGTTTGGCCCGGTCGTTACGTTTGAGGATGTCACGGTTTCCGCAGGCGCGGGCATTTCGCGTCCTATCTTCGTGCAATCCACGAATCCGACAGCCTCAGTTACTGTAACGGTTCAGGAAATCACCGCGCCCGGCGGAACGTTGGTGAGCAATGGCTTGCAGGCCAGCACCACTTTGAATCCAGATCCTACGGCGCCGGCGATCATCGATCCGGACAATCCGGCAATTGCGAATCCGGCCATTGCCAATGCAG
>DATBVH010000665.1:0-9045 GCA_036515395.1 Candidatus Angelobacter sp. | reverse complement strand
GACTCCATCGAGAACACGCAGTCGACCATCAAGGAGATCGACCAGATTTCGCGGACGAAGTTCGATGAGGCGTTTGCGCGCATCAACGAGAACTTCAGCCTGACGTTTGCCAAGCTCTTTGGCGGCGGCCAGGGATTCATGCGGCTAACGGACGAGGAGAACTCCGCGGAAAGCGGCATCGACATCGTGGCTTCGCCTCCGGGTAAGAAGTTGCAGAACGTGCTGCTGCTCTCCGGCGGAGAGAAGGCGCTCACGGCGTTGTCACTGCTCGTCGGCATCTTCCAGTATCAGCCCAGCCCGTTCTGTATCCTGGACGAAGTGGACGCGCCGCTGGACGAGGCCAACATCGGGCGCTTTACCGAACTGATCCGGGAAATGTCCGTGCAGACGCAGTTCATCATCATCACGCATAGCAAAAAGACGATGTCGATTGCGCCGGTGATGTATGGAGTGACCATGCAGGAGCCGGGCGTGTCGAAGATCGTTTCCGTGAAGTTCGGCGCAGACAGCGGAGTGCCGCGGGCAGCTTCGGCGTAATCTTCAAAGCGACTATGCGCGACTGCCGCGTTCAGCTCACGATTGTCTTCATCCTGGGACTGTGTTGCGGGGCGGCTGCGGCTCCAGATCAAGCCGACAAGATTGTTATCTTGAAATCTGCTCGCACAATGACCTTGCTGAACGGCGGCAAAGTCCTTAAGACCTATAAAGTCGCTCTCGGATCAGTCCCCATCGGCCCTAAACGGGTTGAAGGCGATCACAAAACGCCAGAAGGCAACTACATAATCGACGCAAAGAATCAGCATAGCCAGTTCCATTTGTCGCTGCACATCTCCTACCCCAGTGCGGCAGACCAGCAAAGAGCGCGCGCCATGGGAGCACGACCCGGCGGAGCGATAATGATTCATGGTCTGGCCATGCCTTTTGCATATTTGGGACCTCTGCACCGCCAAACTGATTGGACGGATGGCTGCATCGCCGTGACCAACGCAGAGATTGAAGAAATCTGGAAGCTGGTTTCAGTGGGGACTAGGGTTGAGATACGCCCGTAGTTTTTCTCAATCGGGTTCAAAGACTTTTTCTTCATCAAGCGCATTATCTGAACCGACATTCAGTTTGGCGCCTGCCAAGGGCGTTCCGCGAATTTCTGCAGATCAATATTTTCCTGTTTTTAAAAATATTTTTCAGCGCACGTTTAATTTTTAGTAAACCGGTACTACAAAGTCCCGTGAAAATCAATGCAAGAAAATCCTTGATTTATGCGGGTTTCACGGCTTGTGCAATTCGCAGCTCTTTTTTGCGCGATGCATTCATTTGCATCTTTCAAATTTGCCATTTCCACGGTTGACAAAAATAGTTGAGAGGCTAGAATACGACCTCGCCACGTATTTCTGCCATGACAAGTCAAAGCGCACAAAGCCGAATTCTTTTACAAACAGATTTTCCTGAGCTCACACTCCATGCTCGCGGCAAGGTACGCGATTTATACAGTTTGAACGGACAACTTCTGTTCGTCGCCACCGACCGCATCTCCGCGTTCGACTACGTTCTAGCGACCGGCATTCCGGAAAAGGGCCGCGTGCTCACGCAGCTCTCGCTTTTCTGGTTTGATTTTCTGAAAGACGTGGTCAAGAACCATCTGGTCACCGCCAGCGTTGACCAGTATCCTGCTCCGCTCAAAAAATATGCCGATGACCTGCGCGGCCGCTCCATGCTGGTGACCAAAGCGCAGATGATTGATATTGAATGCGTGGCACGCGGATACCTTTCCGGATCGGGATGGAAAGAGTATCAGCAAACCGGCGCTGTCTGTGGTATTAAACTCCCGGCCGGCCTCAAAGAATCCGACAAACTACCCGAACCAATCTTCACACCTGCCACCAAGGCGCTGACCGGCCACGACGAAAACATTTCGATCGAGGAAATGGCCAAGCGCACCGGAAAAGATCTGGCAGAGAAACTGCGCGATTTAACGTTAAAGATTTATAAGACCGCAGCCGACTACGCAGCCGGTCGCGGCATCATAATCGCCGATACCAAATTTGAGTTTGGCCAGACATCGCAAGGCCTCATCCTGGCGGATGAAGTCCTTACTCCGGATTCATCTCGTTTCTGGCCAGCGGATAAATATCAGCCGGGCAAAGCGCAGGAATCTTTTGATAAGCAGTTTGTTCGCGATTATCTGGAAGCGATCAAGTGGAACAAGCAGCCTCCCGCGCCTTCATTGCCGGAAGACGTTGCGCGCAAGACGAGCGAAAAATATATAGAGGCATACAGGATTTTGGCGGGACGCGAGCTGCCCGCAGGTTGAGAAGCCCAATGGCATGAACGCGCTTGATTGGATCATCCTCGTGATCATGCTCTTTTCGGCGCTTCTGGCGGCGGCACAGGGGTTCTTTTTTGAAGTGATTTGCCTGGCAGGGGCAGTGGTCGGGTTTCTGCTGGCGGCGTGGGGGTACGGCAAGCTTTCCCCATGGTTTTTGCAGTACGTCAAGTTGCCGGCGTTTGCGGACTTGGCGGGTTTTCTTACGATTTTTGTGTCGGTGGTCCTGCTGGCGGGCGCTCTTGCAAGAATAGCTCGCTGGATGGTGCACGAAGCAGGACTTCGATCGGTTGATCGCGCGCTGGGAGCAGCGTTTGGTTTTGTTCGCGGGATGGTGATTGTGACCGCCGGGTTAATGGCGATTACGGCTTTTGTACCTGAGTCAAAAGAGTTGTCTGGCTCACAACTGGCAAGTTACTTTCTGGTGGCGGGAAGAGGCGCAAGCTGGCTGGCGCCGTCCGATGTCCGCGAGAAGTTTCGCGCCGGGATCATCAAACTCCGCGTTGGGCCCAGTCCGGGAGCGACAAACAAATAATGAAGTCGCGAGGCCGACCACGCGCCGAGCGGTGTGCAGCAGGAGCAGAAATAGCTGCAGCCGGAGTAAGCCGCCAGGCGGTTTGGAGCGAAGCGACAAATAAAAGCGCATCTGGAAAGCGAGGAGACTCTGTGAAGGACCAGCTCGAAGCACTCGTAGCGCAAATGTATAGCACCGGCATTCTTTATTCTGAAGCCGTGCGTGAATTCAAGAAGCGCTTCATCATGAACGTCCTGCAGCAGAACCGGGGAAACCAGTGTAAGGCTGCCCGTGAATTAGGCATGCACCGTAACACACTCAGCCGGACGATCGCTGAGTTGAAGCTGGACGTCCGCCAGCTGCGCGATGGCGGTCGGCGGCCTGTTCGAAGCGAAAAAGCGCCATTGCTGGACAAACAAAAACTGGTCCGTTAAGACCCGCGAGCCTTGTAATCGAATCCAATTTAAACGTGTCAAACGTAGCTCCAGATTTCAACGGAGAAAGAGCGTTCGTGCGTCCCGGGTTCCACTGGGACAGCGCCGACGCTTTTCTTTTCGATATTGACGGCACGCTGCTGAACAGCCGCGATGCGGTCCATTATTTTGCCTTCCGCAATGCCATACGCGACGTTCTGGGCATTGAAGCTAGCATTGAGGGCGTACCCGTTCACGGCAATACTGATGTAGGCATCTTGCGCGCCGTACTGCACCGCGCGGGGTTGCCAAATCGTGCCATTGACAAGCACATGCCGCAGATTGTGGCCCGGATGTGCGCCGAGGTACAGCAAAACCGCGAACAGTTGAATCCTGAGCTTTGCCCGTCGATTCTTGAGTTGATCAACCATCTTCAAGGCCAGGGCAAGCTCCTGGGAGCAGCTTCAGGGAATCTGGAGGCTGTGGGTTGGCTCAAGCTGGAGAAAGCCGGACTAAGGCCAATGTTCACGTTCGCGTCATTCTCCTTTCCCCGAGAATTGCGTGCGGAAATCTTCCAACATGGAATTGACCTGGCCCGACAGCGGCTCGGGGCTAATGCGTCTGTTACTGTCGTTGGGGACACGCCTTCCGATATTGAGGCGGCACGGGCGGTGGGTGTCCCAGTGATCGTGCTCGCGACCGGAATTTACTCTTTTGCCCAGCTCAAGGCCTATGATCCAGACGCATGCTTTGCCTGCGGCACAGATTTGCTGGCCTTTACCAGATTGATTGTTGGCAAACTTCAGTAATTTGGCCGCAATATTCCTGCCATGAATCGTTCTTAATGACGGTACAATGATGTTTCCCGCATGAAACTCTGGTTCGCCATTCTGTCGCTGTTTTTCTGCCTGGCCTGCATGGCCGCAGATAAGCCGAAGTCTGACGTGGCAAATCCGGGGGTGTCCAAGGAAGACAAAAAGGCTGCAGAAAAGGAATTCAAGAATGCGCAGGACCTGCAGCGGGCGGGCAAACCGGATGACGCCCTGGTGGCGGTGCTTAAAGCCCAGGAACTGATGCCCGGCAATGTGGAATTTATGACCATGGGCGAGATGCTGCGGCAGCAGATCGTGGGCGAGCACATGGAGGCGGGTAATCACCTGGCTGCGGCAGGCGATCCGGTGGGCGCTGCTCAGCGCTTTCGCATGGCGCTTGCCATTGATCCTCAGAGTACTTATGCAGCCCAACGCCTGCATGATGTAGAACCGCCCAATGGAGACGCTGAACACAAGCACGTGCTGCAATTGCTGGCCTCAGTAGATCAGATCAACCTGCAGCCTGCGCCGGGACGGAAGAATTTTCATCTTCAGGGCGATACCCGGCAGCTTTATACACAGATCGGCGCCGCTTTTGGCGTGTCCATGGAATTTGACCAGAACCTCACCAGCCGCGTCGTCCGCTTTGACCTTGATAATGTGGATTTCTACACGGCAACTGACATTGCCGGCAAAATGACGAAGTCTTTCTGGTCGCCCATCTCCAGCCATGACGCCATGGTGGCCAGTGACACGGTCGAAACCAGAAAACAATATGAACGCCTGGCTTTGCGTACTTTTTATGTTGGCAATGTGTCGGCACAGACAGATCTGAATGACCTGGTCAACGTGATGCGCACCATTTTCGATATGAAGCTCGTCAGCATTCAACCCACCCAGAACACCATCACTGTCCGGGCGCCCAGGGAACAAGTGGAAGCAGCGGCGAGCCTGCTTGATAACCTAATGGACGCCAAGCCCGAAGTGATGCTTGATGTGCGGGAATATGAGATTGATACCGACCGCACGCGGGATATGGGCCTGAACCTGCCCACCAGCTTTCAGATATTCAACATTCCTTCAGAAATCAGACGAGTGCTGGGTTCAGACGCACAGAGCGTAATCGACCAGCTGAACCGTACTGGGACTATCGATCCCAGTACAATCTCTCCTTCAGCGCTGGCCAATCTGGCAGGCTCTCCTTTGTTAGGACCTTTTCTGATTTTCGGCAAAGGCAATGGATTGACCGGAATCACCGCGCCGCCTATCAGCGCAAAGCTGGCCTTTAATTCCTCTGTCGCTACCAATCTGGAAGCCATGACGCTGCGGGCAATCGATGGTGAGGCAGCCACTTTTCGCGTAGGCACACGCTTCCCAATCGTGAACAGCACGTTTAGCAATGTGGCGGTCAGTACGCGCGGCCAGGTTCAGGTGGGAAATACTCCTCAGTTCACGTATGTGGATCTGGGAATCACCTTGAAGGCGACCCCGCACTACCATTCCAACGGTGACATAACTCTGCTGATGGACCTTAAAATTGAAGGACTGGGAACTTTGCGGATCAACAGCATCCCGGACATCACCAGCCGTTCTTATTCCGGTACCATCACGGTACACGATGGCGAACAATCAGTGATGATGGGCCTGATGACTGAGCAGGAGCTACGGTCAATCCAGGGATTTCCGATACTCAGCAATCTTCCCGGTCTGAAAAACGTGCTCAGCACGAATTCGAAAGAGCACATCCACAATGAATTGCTGATCGTGATTACGCCGCATGTGGTGCGCAAACCCTTCCATGATCGCGGCAGCAGTGTTTTCTGGAACGTGGGTCCTTAGAACGCACTTACCACTGATTTTCACTGATGACATTGATAAGGAATCTTCTCCTGGTAGGTTCATCGTGCCTTCGCATGTTCCGCCTGGCGCGCCTACTTCCCTGCATGATCAATTTCAAACTGCACCAGTTGTTTCAAATTGTCATAAGGGATGTTGGCAATCCCAGGTACCCTGCGGCCGTTGATGAAAACGGTTGGGGTTTCGTTTATATCCAGGGTCGCTCCCAATGCTTGTGATTTCTTGATGCGGGCATCTGTTTCCGACGAAGCCGCGCAGGCGGAGATTTTTTGTGCGTCATAACCGCTGGCTGTGGCCAGTTCTTTCAATTTATCGTCGGCTGTGGCCAGCGCAATTCCGCCCTGATTTTCGAAGATAGCATCAACATATTTCCAGAACGCATCTTTGTTCATTTGCCCGGCGCAATCGGCATATTGTGCCGCCTTCAAGGCCCAAGGGTGCAGGCTTGCGGGCAAAGGAAATTGCTGGAAGGTGAAGCGCACCTGCGGAAAATCCGCATAAAGCTTTTCAAGCACTGGTTGGGCCACTTTGCAATGCGGGCATTCCAGATCGCTGAACTCCACAATGTCGATGGGCGGATTCTGGCCGCCACGGCTGGGCCCAAATGCGCCCTTCAAGTTGGCGCGCGCCGCAGCAAATGGATCCGGGCCAAAGGGAAGCATCTGTCCGGCGATGGCAGTCTGAGCTCCCGGAGCAAGATAGAGATGCACCGGTTGCTGCTTATTCATTGAGACCAGCACTTCCGCAAGCCCTGGAATGCTGGATTCGCGGATATCAAGGATCTGCCAGCTAACGCCCGGATCGTAGCCAAAGGTACGTTTCATTGAGGTTTCTATTTCCTCAGTGGTGGGCAGCGCGGCTTTTCTTTGCGCAGCTTGAGGCGTAGCTGCGGCGCTCGCAGTGTGGGTTACAGATTTTTTCGGTGAAGCGGTTTGAGCATTCAGCATGCCTACAGCAAAAAGAATGAGGGTGAAGAAAGCAGTAGTCATTGATTTGGTCATTAATTCGATTTGGGATTTCATCATGAATTTTTAAACTTCCGATTTTTGTGCGATTGGAAAACGTCGGCCAAGACCAAAGGCCTTTGGCGTGATTTTTAGTCCTGGCGCGGCCTGCTGGCGCTTGTATTCACTGCGCTCAATCATGCGGATCACATCGCGCACCACACGAACGTCATAGCCGCGGTCGGCAGCAATCTGCTCGGCTGTGCGGTAATCTTCCACATAATCTTCCAGAATATTGTCCAGGACTTCGTATGGCGGCAGTGTATCAGAGTCCTTCTGGCCGGGACGAAGCTCGGCCGAAGGAGGCTTATCAATGGTGGATTGCGGAATGACCGGCTTTAGAGAATTCACGTATCGGCTCAGGTCATAAACCATGGTCTTTGGGACATCAGAGATCACGCCGAGTCCGCCCACCATGTCACCATAGAGCGTGCAGTAGCCGACTCCTACTTCGGACTTATTTCCGGTGGTCAGCACCAACGCGCCGAACTTGTTGGAAAATGCCATGAGTATGTTGCCGCGAATGCGGGATTGAAGGTTCTCTTCCGCAACATCTTCCGGCGTACCGGCAAATAATGGAGCCAGCGCCTTGCGGTAGCCATCAAAAATGTCACCAATGGCAATCACCTCAAAGCGAATTCCCAGCTTGCACGCCAACTCACGCGCGTCTTGGATGCTGTGCTCGGAAGAATACTGGCTGGGCATCGCTATGCCGGTCACGTTTTCTTTGCCTAGCGCGTCTACCGCGATGGCAGCAGTAAGAGCGGAGTCTATGCCTCCGCTCAACCCGATCACAACCTTGCTGAAGCCGCATTTGCGAACGTAATCACGAGTGCCAAGCGCAAGAGCTGCATACGCGCTGGGCATGCCCACAGGGACCTGTTCATGCATGTCACCCTGCATGGTTTCCGAATCGAAAATAACCAGGTCTTCCTCAAAGGATTTTGCCTGGGCCACAATGCGCCCGTCCGGCGCAATGACCATGCTGGATCCATCAAAGATCAGGCTGTCATTCCCGCCCACCTGGTTCACAAATAGCACAGGCACTTTGTTGTCACGGGCGATGGTGGCCAGCATCTGCCGGCGCAGCTCGCGTTTTCCCAGATGGAAGGGCGATGCGGAAATGTTCAGCACCATGTTGCCGCCGGCATGCAGCAATTCATCGACAGGATCTACGCGATACAGGCGGCGATGCCAGAAATGCTTGTCATTCCATGCGTCTTCACAGATGGTAAGCGCGAATTCCTTGCCCCCAAACGGAAGCAGCTTTTGCGAATCAGCAGGATCGAAATATCGCATTTCATCGAAAACATCATAGGTGGGCAGCAGCATTTTCGACTGCACAAACTGCACCGCACCTTGTCGTAAGACGGCGGCGGAATTCATCACAGATTTGCCGGTTTCAACTTTGGCGGGTGACACAAAGCCGCATACGATGGTGATTTGCGGAACAGCTTGCGCAATCTCATTTACGACCTGTTGATTGCGCTCCACAAAAGCGGGTTTTTCCAGCAGGTCGCGCGGGGGGTATCCGCAGACGGCGAGTTCAGGAAACAGAATCATCTCCGCGCCCTGCGCAAGGGCCTGGCGCGAAGACTTTATGATCTTTTTGGAATTGCCGGTGAAATCACCGATTGTTGGGTTGATCTGCCCGAGAGCAATCTTCACACTTCTAGTGTAAACCGCAGGTTGATCTTGCGTCAGCCTCTCTCTAAAGCGGAGGCGTCTTCACAGGGTCCTGCGAAGTCTTGTCCTGAGATTGCGTAGGCTGTTGATCAGTTCCGGAAACCGGTTCCTTGCCGTTGGTGCCCCACTGCGGTTCGTCCTGGTGCACTGGTGGTTGCTGGACAGGTGCAGCGCCTCCGGCTTGCTGCACCATGGGATCCGGCTGCTCGTCGGGCCGTTTCAAGGTTGGTCGATGGGTGGGCTGCGCCTGCTGTGGCGCTCCGCTCACGTCCTGCGGGCTGTCGCTCGACTTCAGCGCGGCCAGCGTGGGCACGCCGTCTTTTACGTCGACTTCTTTCTCAGTCTTGACCGTGATCTGGCCGCCGACTTTTGCAGTCTTCACCTGGACTACTTCATCGCCGGCGAAGCGCACAAAGACCACGTCCTTTGGAGGAGCGCC
>DATBVH010000664.1:0-4055 GCA_036515395.1 Candidatus Angelobacter sp. | reverse complement strand
TGCGCAGGCGAGGGCGCCTGCGGTCCACATGATTCGTTTAGTAACCACGGAATCGTTCAGTAAACGCATTAGCAATTCAATTTTTCAATTCGGCGCTTAGTAATTGGTAGTTGGTAAGAAGACACAGGCAGGAGTGCCTGTGCCACAAATCCAGTCCGCATTAGCAATTCAAGTTTTCAAAATCTGAAGCCACCCAACACCTGGGTGGCTTTTTTATTGGGAGAAGAACATGATCAAGAGAGACAAAGGCCGGACCAGTTCTGGAAAGGTCGTAACCAAACAACAAATCCTAGCCGCTATTCTGAACTGTGCCGAGAAGCTGGAGCGAGCGCCCACACATACAGAACTGATGAAGACCCTTGATGTGAGCAAATGGACGGTCAGAATGCTTTTTGGTTCCTACACAAAAGCGCTGAAGGAATGCGATCTGGAAGGGAAGCACAGCGGTGGGAAAGTGGAGATGACAAAGCTGTTCCGGGACTGGGCCATGGTGGCACGGGAGCTAAAGAGAATTCCCAGCTCCTGCGAATACTCCTTTCATGGAAAGTACAGCGAAGGGCCGTTGCGAACCCGCTTTGGCACATGGGCGCAAGTGGCACCGGGTCTGAAGCGGCATGTGCAGCGGCATGGTTTGCAGGAAGAATACAAAGATGTGTTGGCGATGATCGACCAGCTGGACCCTGAGATGGAAGGAAAACGAGGCCGGGCCTATTCCACCCAGCCGACCCTGGGAGAAGTGAGAGAGGGGCGTGCGATAGAAGGGCGACCGCTGTATGGGGCCCCGATGAAGCCTTGCGCATTGGCGTTTTGCCCGACGAATGAGGCGGGAGTGCTCTACCTTTTTGGCTCTATGGCGGTCGATTTGGGTTTTATGGTGACGAGCCTGCAAGCGGCCTTTCCGGATTGCGAGGCGATGCGCAGAGTAGAAGGTGGAAAATGCCAACCGATAAGGATTGAGTTTGAATTTGAAAGCCGTAATTTCATGAAGCATATGCACGATCTGAACGGATGCGACCTGATTGTGTGCTGGGAACACAACTGGCCGGAGTGCCCAATAGAGGTGTTGGAATTGAAGTCGATCATGGGCCACTAGCGAGTACCGGAAAAACCTACCACTGATAAACACTGATGACACAGATTAATCGGCAGGTTTTTTGCCGCAGATTGCGTAGATGACGGCAGATTGAGGCGCGGGGCATAATATCTTTTCAGCAGAGAAATAACAAAAATGAAATTGCTTATTCCATGCGGAGCTGTATTGCTCCTCGCGCTCATCTTCCCGGCAATTCTGTGCGGCCAGGCGGGACCGTCTGCACCCGCCCAGGCCCCGCCGCGCATCTTCTTCTCCGATCTTGAGAGTGGCCCGAACATCGGAGGACAAAAAAATCAGGGCGCATGGGTGACGATCTGGGGCAAGGGCTTTGGGGCGGAGCGCGGCGCTTCAACGGTCACAATCGGCGGCGGCGCAGCGGCGGAGTATCCCATATGGACGGACAACAAGATCACGTTTCAATTAGGGCCAGCGGCAAAGACAGGCGACATTGTCGTGAGTGTTCGAGAGAAGGCGGCGAGAGCAGGAGAGGGACAATCGACCGCAAGAATGGCGAACCGAAGCGGGCAAGCCGGCATAAATAGGCAACCCGGCATAAATAATGGTGGCGGAAAAATTGCCAGCAACGGCTTGCCCTTCAGTGTCCGCGCGGGAAAGATTTATTTCGTTGCGGTGAATGGCAGTGATCGCCAGAAGGGAAGCTTTGAAGCGCCGTGGAAAACGATTGTCCATGCCAAGGACCGGATGTCCGCCGGCGACGTGACATATATAAAAGACGGCGTGGCCCAAACCACGGAAGATAGTTACACCGCGTACCTGAGCATGGACCGCAATGGCGGCAGCAATTCCGGCAAGCCGGGTGCGCCCAAGGCGCTGGTGGCGTATCCGGGTGCGCGGGTCACGATTGGCAAAGCGCACGGCCTGGGCGTCGATTTTGGCATTCGTACGCCGAACATTGCCGCGCGTGAAGACTGGTGGGTGATTTCGCAGTTGCATATCGTCGGCGGCAGGCAGGCGATTGATATGGGCGCCACCGGATGGAAGATTGTGGGCAATGACATTGAATGTCCCGGCGGCAATGGCCAGGTGGGCTGCGTGGAAACCAGCCAGGCCAGCGGCATAAAATTTTATGGCAATGAAGTGCACAATGCCGGCGCGGGGCCGGTGGCGTCAAAGTTTTATCACGCCGTTTATTTCAGCACGGACTCCAACCACATTGACGTGGGCTGGAACCATGTTCATGACAATATGACGTGCCGCGCGGTGCAGTTCCATTCGTCGCCGCTGTGCAAGCCAGACTGCGGCGCGCGCGACCAGACGGGCCATGACCAGTTCGATCTCCATGTCCACGACAATCTGATTCATGGCGATAGCTGTAACGGAATTAACTTTGCCACAGTGGATCCCAGCAAAGGTCCGGTAGAAGCCTATAACAACGTGATTTACCACGTTGGCGTGGCCGATCCTAAAGATGGCGGCGGCGCGTTTTCCTGTATCTACGTTGCGGGGACCACGAACACTGGTCCGGCGGGCCGGGGCACGGTGGAAGTTTTTAACAATTCTTTGTACGACTGCGCTGCCAATCGGTCGCGAAACTCTGATGGATCGCGCGGTGCGTTCAGTGTTGGCGGCGGCGCCGGATTGACGATGCGTCTGCGCAATAACATTGTTTATCAGCTGCCCGGCGAAATTTACATTGATGGCAGCAAAGCGCAGATTACCGGCGAAAAGAATTTATGGTTTGGGGCAGGGAACGGGCCGGGGCAGACTGCTGGAAACATAAACGCAGATCCGCAATTCATCGATCTGGGAAAATTTGATTTTCACCTGCGCAGCATCAGCCCAGCACGCGATGCAGGCACAACCGTGCTGCCAAATAATCCATTTGCTGTGAGCAAGGGCCGCGCGACGGACAAAGATGGAGTGACACGTCCGCGGGGAAAGGCGTTTGATCTGGGCGCTTATGAAGCGCCTTAACGCGCTATTCGGTGGCGTTGCCGGCGGCCAGGCGAAGCAGCCCGCGAAACTTTTCTGTCTGCTCCTGGTCTTCTTTAGTTTCCTGCGCGAACTCAATGCCGTAGTTATAACCACGGCGATGGCGCACGATGCCTCGGGCGCGAACCGGTCCAGCGGCAAACGGCGGCGTAAATTCGATTAGGACAACGTCGTCAGTCTTGAGTTCCATGCCGGCAAACACCAGGACGCCGCCTTCAGACATGTCGTTCCCACGGCCCGCCATTATTTTTGTTGTTCCGTCATGGGTATAAATGAGCCGGATAGGGAGGTTGAGCCGGTAGCGCTGCCAGCGTCTGAAAACTGCTCTTTCTGGAGAAGCTTTGCCACCCGGGACCGAACGTAAGCGTGCCTGCGTTGCCATACACGGATGATATCCGCAGAGAATCCAGAGTAGAAGGTTACCGAGGTATCAAGCGTAGTGGCTATGTTTCTAAGAAATACGGGTTACACCTTAGCCGCCGAACCGTGAGCCGCCGAACCGCGCAACCATCCGCCCCAAGTCTGGCTCACGGCAGAAAAATGCTGGCCAATTACGGCCAGCCTTATCGAAGAGAGGAAGCTATGGGCCCAAAACTCTTAGCAGCGCACGATCTTAGCGCTCTTGATGCCTTTGGTTGCGTTGCGCGTATCCACCACCAGGTTTGCTTCGGCCACAATCTGCGCGTAATCGTAAGCGGAATGATCGGTCACGATGACCACGCAATCGTATTGGCCAAGATTTTCCAACGGCGTGTTTTTCATTTCAAGGTTGTATTTGCGTCCGCGTCCCACGTACTCAAAGAACGGATCGTTATAGCTGACCTTGGCGCCTTCTTTCTGCAGCAGCTCAATAATGGTCAGCGACGGCGACTCGCGCAGATCGTCAATATCTTTCTTATACGCCACGCCCAGTATCAGGACGTTCGCTCCATTCAGGCTCTTGCGCTGTTTGTTCAGCGCAGCCGCGGTCGCTGCGACGCAGTGATATGGCATCCCAAGGTTGATCTCG
>DATBVH010000663.1:0-5609 GCA_036515395.1 Candidatus Angelobacter sp. | reverse complement strand
CATCATGGTGTGCCGGCATAGTGAGCCGTGGAACTTCACGTAGGGTGCGCTCGGGATTTTCACGCGTAATCTCCAGCAACGTAGCTTGCGCAGCTTTGGCGCGGCTATCCACCAGGTTCATGATTGAGCCTTCAATAACGCTTTCACCCACAATTGCTGTATGCGGCTCAGAAGTAAAGTCCCGCACCGTGGCTGAATGCCAATGATAGCGGCGCGCGAGACCTGTCGCGTCGTTCATTCCCTGCTGAATGACCGTCCACTCACCGGCCTTGCTCACCACAAAACTGTGCAGGTATAGCTGGAATCCATCGGCAATAGCGTTGTTGTCAATCTTTGCGGTGAGGCGGCTGGTGCGAGCGAGTTCGTCGCCGTTCAGGCTCTCACGATCGGCAACCGCACGCAGTTCCTCCGGGGTTTTGCGGGAATGTTTTCCGCGTCCGCCGCAAACGTAAATGCCAAGCTCATGCGCGCGCGGATTGAGGCCGCGCTTGAGGGCACCCATGACCGATGTTGTGATTCCGGAAGAGTGCCAGTCCATGCCCATCACGCAGCCCAGCGCCTGGAACCAGAAAGGATCGCTCAACCGGGAGAGCAGTTCCGGCGCGCCGTAGTGGTAGAGAACACTCTCGGAAATCGCGGTGCCCAGCATCGTCATGCGCTCGGCAAGCCACGGAGGCACACGCCCGCCATGCAAAGGCAGGTCGGCGACTCCGGAGCGCTTCATAACTCTATTATGAACCAAATTCTACAAACTTTCGCCCCCAGCATGCGCGGAAGCAGATGGAAATTCGTAGATAATATAGAAATGAGCGGGTCACTTCGCATGATGCGGCATCCAGCGCCACCAGGCATTGATCCCGCTGTCCATCAACTCATCCTGACCGCGATCCATGACAAGCGGCTGCTGCGATTTTTCTATAAAGGCGAACCTCGCCTTGTAGAGCCACAGGATTATGGCATTCAAAAAAATACGGTGAACCTCTTCACCTATCAGATTGGCGGCCAAAGCAGCAGCGGACCTCTTCCGGACTGGCGGAAATTTGCCGTCAAGGCCATGTCGAAAGTGGAGTTGCTGGAGCAAACATTCCCAGGAAGCCGCGCCGTGCCTTCGCAAAGACATCAGGAGTGGGACGTGCTGTTTGCCCGAGTAGGTTAGTCCTGATCCGGCAACGTGGATGACCGTCATCGGCGTATACTTTTGAGCTATGGCAAATATCGATAAGCACCCTGCTGGTTCGTTTTGCTGGGTTGAATTGGCGACTACGGACCAGAACGCAGCCAAGAAATTCTATACATCTCTCTTCGGTTGGGCAGTGGAAGATAGTCCCATGGGGCCGGACGATTTTTACTCCATGTTCAAGCTTTCCGGCCGCAATACCGGAGCTGCCTATACCATGCGCAAGGAACAGCGCGCGCAAGGCGTGCCTCCGAACTGGATGCTTTATATTGCCGTTGAAAATGCCGATCAGTCAGTCGCCAAGGCCGCTCAGGCCGGCGGCACCGTGCATGCTCCGGCGTTCGACGTAATGGATGTGGGACGGATGGCAGTTCTCCAGGACCCCACCGGCGCGGTCTTTTCCCTGTGGCAGCCTAAGAGCCATCAAGGCATTGGCATCAGCGGCGACAACACATTTTGCTGGGCCGATCTCAGCACTCCCGATCCGGAGCGCGCAACCAAATTTTATGGCGATCTATTTGGCTGGCAATTATCGAAAGACGAAAAAGATCCTTCCGGATACATTCACATCAAGAATGGGGAGCACTTTATTGGCGGAATTCCGCCGGCCCAGCACCGCAATCCTAATGCTCCACCGCACTGGCTGGTTTATTTCCAGGTGGCGGATGTTGAAGCCGCCACAGCTAAAGTCGGCCAACTGGGAGTAAAGGTGCTAATGCCTCCGCGCAAGATGGAAAATGTGGGAACATGGTCCATCGTCGCCGATCCGCAAGGCGCGGTGTTTTCATTGTTTAAGTCCGCAAGGTAGTGTTTTAACCACAAAGGGCACAAAGAAACACGAAGTATCAAAACGTAAGAACACACAACTTTGTGTTCCTTCGTGTCTTTTGTGGTTTGCTCCTAAGCTGCGAGATCCAAACCGGTGAGCCCGCTGGGGTTTTCATCCTGCTTGATTTTTCCCTTTGGTGTTTCTTTGGCCAGCTCGCAATTCATCTCCGCTCCCACCAGCATAAAGAAGCTGGTCCAGTAGAGCCAGACCATCAGAGCGATCACAGCGCCCATGGCGCCATAGGTCTTGCTAAAGTGAGCAAAGCTGCGGAAGTAATAGCCCAGCGCGTAGGAAAGGCCGATCCAGCAGCCCACGGCAAATACAGCTCCGGGAAGCGTCGCCCAGAAGCGCTGCTTTACGTTCGGCGCCAGAAAATATAGAGCTTCAACGGCTAGCACAGTAAACACCACCGCAATTGTCCAATGAATATATGGCCACGCTTCCGCGAACAGCCAGGAGAGATTGGTCCGCAAGGCCAGCCATGTTCCAAATTGCGGGCCAACGATCATTACTGCCAGCGCGACCAGCAGAAGTACGCCCACCAGCAGCGTCAGCCCGACAGCCAGCGGCCTTGTTACCCAGAACGGACGCGCTTCTTCCACGTCGTAAGCAATGTCCAGGGCTTCAATGGCGGCAGCGAAACCGCCGGATGCAGTCCACAGCGTTCCCAGAATACCGAAGGAAAGCAGCGTGCTTCGGTTGGGAGTGACCACGGTGGCAAGCACTTTGCGGAGAAGCTCAATCGATTCCCGAGGCACGAAGCCTGACATCAGAGAGAGGACCTGCTCAAAAGGATTTGTTCCCGGCAGATAGGCGAGGATCGCGGAGACCAGAAGAAACGCCGGGAATAGCGAGATTACAAAATAATAAGAAAGCGCCGCGGCCATCTGCAGGGTATGCTTCGTCGGCACTGCTTCCACCGTGCGCCACAGAGCGTCTTTAATTCTTACGAGAATCCGGCCAAGCCTATGCATTTATTTCCGTCCGCGAATTTATGCCCGCAACTACTCTCAATGTTAGATGCCAATCGTTGTCGGCGCGTCCAATGTGTTCCAATGGAAGAAAGGTGCCTATGAATGGCGCATAAAACCTATACCCTGGCCTTCACGCAGCAGGTCGCTCGCCCGCTGGCGGAGGTTTTTGAGTTTTTCTCGCGAGCAGAGAACCTGCAGGTGCTGACTCCGCCGTGGTTGAACTTTAAGATTCTTGAGGTCACGCCTCAGCCCGTTCAAAAGGGAACGCTGATCAATTACAGTCTGCGCGTTCATGGAATCCCGTTGCGCTGGACAGTGAGATTGTGGAATGGGAGCCGCCGCACCGCTTTGTCGATCTACAACTGCGCGGGCCTTACAAGCTGTGGCGGCATGAGCATCGTTTTGAGCCGAACGATGGCAGGACGCTGATCTCAGACACAATCAACCTCGCGCTTCCACTGGGCCTTCTGGGGCAGATGGCATACAAGATCAAGTTGCAATCGGACGTGCAGGAGATTTTTTCTTTTCGCCAAGAGAAGATCCACGTACTTTTTGGCTGAGAGGTTTCATTCCTGGATGCGCAAAGCGTCAAGTTGAAACAACACAGCTCTCGCCGTTCCCTTCTAAAGATGCATATAGAATAGTTCTTCGTCCCTGAGCCTAATGAATACCCAGAAGAGCCTGCTCGCGAAACATTTTGGTCTGCGCGGAATTGCCCTGTTTGAAGCGGGCAAGGGCCTGCTTGCCGTTGTGGTGGCGATATGGCTGGTAAGTCTTCTGCACAAAGACATTCAAGATGTGGCGGAGCATTTACTGCGTATTCTTCACAAAATTTTGCACCTGAATCCTGACGGCCGTCTGGCCCGCGAGATTATTCGCGGAGCGCGGCACGTGACTCGCGGAAATCTCCACTTGTGGATTGCCGGCACTCTGGCTTACACCATCATCCGGTTTGTTGAAGCGGTAGGACTCTGGCTGGAGAAAGCCTGGGCAGAATGGTTCGCGCTGATCAGCGGATGCTTGTATCTTCCGATTGAAATATACGAGTTGGCACGCCATGCCACACACATCAAATGGGCAATCTTCGCCACAAATCTTTTGATTGTGGCGTACCTCGCGTGGCTGTTGCGAGACTCGCACATGCAGAGGAAACTTCAGCAAGCCGCGCCGGTTGCCAAGCCGGAACTAGCGACATGATCAGTAATTGGTAATTAGTAATTGGTAATTAGCCTTTGTGTTTTAGCTGCGAGCATCCTTCCAACCCTTCAGCAGTTCATTTAAGAATAAAGTTACCGCAACTCCTTGAGAAAAATCTCAGTGGCTGAAGCCAGACATTTGTAGCGGCATGCCGCGCAGGCTGAACCTCCACGCACCGATCCAACGTCGGGCCGACAAAAACCCGCCTCTGGGGCGGGTCCCTTGTTTAACTATTTAACGGTTCAACGGTGGGGTTTCACTCATTTGGCGGCTGCGAAAATTTTTCGCGGTCGCGTTCTTCAATGCGGCGCATGGCCCCGAGCAGATGGTGATTGACGCCTGCGCGAAGGTGCTCAGACTGGCGGTTAAGGGTCTGCATCATGAGCGGGTCGAAAATGCCGACCTGTTCCAATGCTTCCATGTTGCGATGAACGCGGGCGAAGGATGCGTTGAGACGGTTAAGAAGATCGTAGATGAGGGGTTTTGGCGCGCTGCTAAAATCGGTGTCAGCCATGGGTCGCCTTTCCAAAGAAGGTGATTTGTGGTTAGGGCTGCGTTCGGTGTGCAACCACCGGCGTGGCCCGTTAGCTTTTATAATGCGCCGCGAAAGTGGACGCAACAAAATAACGAAGCGTTTTGAAGAAACGCATAAAGTTAAGCGATGGATTTATTTTGTTAAGCACTGCATAAAAACCAAACCTCACCACAGATAACACTGATGACACTGATTTACACGGATCAAAAAATCCCAATAGGCCAATTTTGAATTTTAAATCTGTGTCATCCGTGTTCATCCGTGGTGAAGTTTGCTTTTTGTGCAAAGCAAGCGAGGTCTTCTTCTATACCAATTCCCAGTTCAACCTTTATCGGACGGCACATTAGGTCTACTTCGCTTCGTACACCGTTTTGCCGCCGATTACCGTGCGCAGCACGCGAGTCTTTAAGATTTCCGGCGGGGCGACTTTCGTGATGTCGCGATCAAGCACGACAAAGTCGGCCAGCATGCCGGGAGAGAGCCGGCCTTTTTTGTTTTCGGCGAATTCCGCATATGCCGCGCCGACGGTATAGGCGTAAATGGCGTGGTCAATGGTCAGTTTTTGCTCGGGATAATATTCTTTTGTCCCGGCTTCATTTTTGCGCGTGATGGCTGCATAGAGCCCGCGGAACGGCGTGATGGGTTCAACAGGGTAGTCTGTGCCAAAAGCCAGCGGAATTCCGTTATCCTCAAATTCCTTCCAGGGATATGAGTGCTTTGCGCGTTCCGGGCCAATGTGTGATTCGGCCCAATTCATGTCGGTGAGCAGATGGTTCGGCTGTACGGAGGCGATCACGCCCAGCGCTTTGTACTTTTGAAAATCTTCAGGCGCTACGATCTGGTCATGCTCAATGCGGAAGCGGAGGTTCTTCTTATTGCTCTTCTGGATTGCGTAGG
>DATBVH010000662.1:0-4691 GCA_036515395.1 Candidatus Angelobacter sp. | reverse complement strand
CCACCTACCGCTATCCGGTCAGTCACCCACGTCATGTCCATATTTAAATGTTAGCATCGCCAAGGCTCATTCATGCCGCAACGCCTGCGTGGGGTTTACTCTCGCCGCTCGAGCCGCAGGAATATATCCGGCCAGCAGCGCCACCGCTGTGAGGATCACTACGGCGCTTACCATCGTCACCGGATCAAGGGCACTCAGGCCAAAGAGACTTGACTTGATCAATTGCACACCCACGGCGGTGAAAATCACTCCCGCCACCACGCCGAAAACGATCATGATGCCGGTTTCGCGCAGGATCATCTGAATCACGCGGCCTTTGCCGGCGCCCAGCGCCATGCGAATCCCAATTTCATTGGTGCGCCGCGCCACGCCGTAAGAGAGCACGCCGTAAAGTCCGGTAGCGGCCAGCAGCAGGGCAATGATGCCAAAAATCGAGCAAAGGCGCGCCACCATGCGCGGCTGCGCGTTGGTGCGGTCCACTGACATCACCACAGGGCGAGCGTTTTCCACCGGCAGGTCCTCGTTTACAGAAAGGAGCGTCTTGCGTATTGATGCGATCATCTGCTCGGGATCGCCGGCCGTGCGAATCTCAAACGTTGCCCATTCATTGGGACCGTCCATTCCCTGGTCAGCGGGGATATAAAAGCGGGCAGGAACGTCGCCGCGCAGGCGATGGTCACGCGCATTTTTCGCCACACCGACTACTTCCATCACGTTCTTCTTGTCGCCAAATTTTTCCGTGATGTGGCGGCCTAGCGGATTGCGTCCATTGAAGAACGTCTTAGCCAGAGCTTCATTGATGACACAAACGTGCGGAGACGCGGCAGTGTCCTGCTGGCCGATGTCGCGTCCCAGAAGCAAAGGTATTCCGACAGTGGAGAAATATTGCGGGCCGACCGTATCAAAGCGAGCAAACTTTTCTTCCCGTTTGGACGCGGTAAAACCTTCAACATCAATTTCATCCGCCGACTCTGACCCACTGAAAATGCCGTTGGTGGAATAAGTTGCACCCTGAACACCTGGTAGGCCGCGCAAGCGCTCCGTAAGATCGTGCCACAGGTTTGAAAGCTGCGGGCCTTTGTAGCCGGCGGAAACTCCGTCGGCCGTGATCAGCAGCAGATGTTCTTTGGGATACCCCAGGCTGACCGACTGAAGGTTCCATAGCGTCCGTAGAAATAAACCTGCGCCCGCAACCAGCAGTAGAGAAAATGCCACTTGAACAATTACCAGCCCCTTGGCCAAATTCAGGCGGCTGCCGGAAGCGGTGGTGCGTCCGCCATCGCGCAAACTGTCATTCAGATTTACCCGTGTGCTGCGCAGGGCCGGAACGAGCCCGAAAATAATTCCCGTGACCAGCGTTACGCCCACGGTGAATCCCAATACATGCCAGTCCATGGTTGGTGAGAGCGCAAAATCCTGTCTACGCTCAGTGAGCAGCAACACCAGAACGCGCGAAGCGCCCCACGCCAAAAGCAATCCAGCAGCGCCGCCCAACAGAGAAAGGACCAGGCTCTCAGTAAGAAATTGCCGGACCAGCCGCATCCGGGAAGCCCCAATAGAGAGCCGTACTCCCACTTCCTTAGTGCGAGAAGTGGCGCGTGCCAGCAGCAAGTTGGCCACGTTGATGCAGGCAATCAGCAAGACCAACATTGATACGCCGAGCAGGATTTTTAGCTGCTGCGCAAAATCATCACGCCCGCCAAAGACGCCCGTGCGTGCATCGTGCAGCTTGATGCGCTGGTCCAGGGCCTGCTTGCGAGTTTCCGCATCAAGCGTGGTGGGATACCCGTTTTCAATGATGCCACGGAAAAGCACGTCAATCTCCGTTTGTGCGCGGGATTGCGTGACTCCCGGCTTCAGTCGTCCGAATGCGTGGAGCCACATTACTTTTTCAATATTCTTGTTCAGATCTTCATGCAGCCAGTCGCGCCCGGGCATAATCAGCGGCTGCATCATCATCGGAATCCAGAAATCCGGTCTGTCCGCCACACTCTCCCCGGTGAATCCCGGCGCAGCCACGCCGATTACCGTAAGTGTGGTTCCAAGCATTTTTATGGGCGTGCCCAGCACGGAAACATTGCCGCCAAAGCGCTTCTGCCAGTAGTCATAGCTGATGACGGCGTAAGGATCTTCTCCGGGGCTCTTCGCATCTGAGCGATTGAAGAAGCGTCCGATGGCCGGATCGACGCCGAGCACTGAAAAGTATTCTTCTGAAACCATCCGGGTATGCGCATCTTCCGGCTGTCCCCCGGCAATTCTGACCTGCGAACGGTCCATTTGTGACTGAACGGCACAGAGGCTATCGAGCGTGGTGGCATGGTCACGCAGTTGCGTAAACTCTGCATACGTCAGCATGCCTCGCTCCCCGGTAGTCATCCCCGAGCTCGTGCCAGTCTGGTTCGGGTCCGTCAGCATGATAAGTCCCTCGGGATCGCGAACCGGCAAAGACTTAAGCATGGCCGCATTTAATACGCTGAAAATCGCGGTGTTTGCGCCGATTCCGATTGCCAGTGACGCAACGGCTACTGCGGTGAAAACCGGGTTGCGAACGAATTGTCGCGCGGCATAACGCAGATCTTTGAGCAGGTCCTGAGTCCAGGCGGTAATAGACATTGCTTCTTCTCCGGAATAGCAGACAGTCTTCCCCGGTTAGTATGACTGTCGAGGTGCTAACAGGTTAGCACATGGGAGAATTATATTTTACGAGAGAAGCAGCGGGGCGCCCTTATTGATTCTCTCCGGCGATTTATCCGAGATAGCGCAAATCACAATTCCGTCTTCATCTCAGGAAGTTTCTCCGGATGTGATTCCCTATCGAATCGCAACTCTTTGCTTCTGCTCCGTCAGCAAGCCCAGTTGATCCACTCCCGCTGCGCGGACATCATCCACTGCCTCGACTAAAAAGCCGTACCTGGCGCGTGCGTCGGCTCGCATGTAAACAGTCTTGTTGGCGCGATTCACGACTTGGTCGCGGACTTTCTGTGTCAGTGCTTCGCTGGTCACGCTCTCGCTGCCCAAAAACATTCTTCCGTCGCGCATTACTGACAAAATGAGCGCATTCGGCTTGCCGGCATCTGACATCGTAATCGGGTTGCTGGTCTTGGCAAGGTCTATGGGGACACCGGGGTGAAGCATAGGCGTGATCACCATAAAAATAATCAGCAACACCAGCATCACATCCACCATGGGCGTGACGTTGATATTGGAATTGATCTTTGAGCCTTCATTGCGTAAGACAATTGCCATAGCACGCTCCTTACCTGCCGCTAAATTCTGCTATCTCTTTGCGACCACGACCCGCTTTAAAAAGTAATCAACGAGCTCGCTGGAAGAGTTGTCCATCTCTACATCGAACGCTTTGATCTTGGTGGTGAAGTAGTTGAACATCATCACCGCGGGGATGGCGACAGTCAGCCCAAGAGCGGTGGTTACCAACGCTTCAGAAATTCCGCCCGCGACGGCGCTGATGCCGGTCGCATTCTCACCCTGGATTTCCCGGAAGGCGTCGATGATCCCGATCACCGTTCCTAGTAAGCCGACGAAAGGCGCGGTCGATCCTATAGTGGCGAGCCCGCTTAGGCCGCGCTCCAGTTCCGCGTGGACAATCGCAGAAGCCCGCTCCAGTGCGCGACGGCTGGCCTCAATCTTGTCGCCCGGGATTTCTTCAGATTGATCATGCGCACGGAATTCCAGCAACCCTGCGTTTACCACCTTTGCCAGATGGCTTTTCTTGTTACGCTCGGCTACGCGGATGGCCTCATCCAGCTTGCCTTCGCGCAGAGCTCCGGCAACAATCGGAGCAAACTGCCGCGACTGCTTGCGCGCCGCCTGAAACGCGAGCCAACGGTCCATCATCACGCCAAGCGACCACGCCGACATACCCAGCAAAATAATGGCAATGGTCCGGGCCGGCCATTGCATGTGCAGCCACATTTGCCACAGATCGAACCGTTGCGCGCCTCCGGCGGATTGAAGCAGCAGTAAGGCAATCACGGACGTTTTCATGAAGATGGAACTAGCAAGATTCACGACGAGCATAGTGACAATCCTCCGGGAATTATCGGCCACTGTTCAAGCCGCTGGATGTTTTGACACCGTAAGAATAGCTTTTGCTCCCGGAGCGATCCTTTCTTTTAGAAAAATATGGCTTAGAACGCTAATCGAAGATAAACTCTGTTGCCATGCTGCGGACCAAGCTACTGTTGACTCTTGTTGCGATTACCAGTCTGTCTACGCCGTCGAATGCCAATGCCGACGATAGCGCATTTAAACTGGCTCTTGTCGACCATCCAGGCCAGCTGAGCTGGTTTGCCGAAGGATTCAAAATCATTGAATCTTCAGCCAAGCCGGGCGGCCGGGAGATCGGAATACGCGGTCAGGATCAATCAGGCCGGGAAACTTTCCTGGGATTCCTGTTTCTGTTTCCTGAAAAAGCCCCTTTAACCAGCGCAAAATGTCTTGACGGCGTCATTGGGCCGGAAAAGAAAAGCAATGCGTCGCTGAAGATTGTAGGGACGGAGGAAATCAGCCAACCCGGCAACCTGCCGGTATCGCTGGTAAGCTACACGTCCAGAGGCGAGGGCGGCAAAACGCTATATCTGGTTCGCGGCTTTGTCGCCAATGCGGATATCTGCGGCGACCTTGAAATTTATAGTTACACGCCGCTCAGTCTCCAGGATTCCGAGGTTAAA
>DATBVH010000661.1:0-3041 GCA_036515395.1 Candidatus Angelobacter sp. | reverse complement strand
TTTAAACCGCAGACATTGGAAGGCAGCAGCTGCCGATGACTGAGTTCCGCAGCCTTTAAATTATGGATGTCTTACGCGCAGAAATCGAGCGACTCTACGCCAAAGGCACACTGCCTCCGGAAGTGGCAGTGCATGCGCGGCATGCTTTCAGGGAATTTCATGAGGCGCTTACCCGAGGCGAGGTCCGTGCTGCAGAAAAGCAAGATGGCCAGTGGCGCGTAAACGCGTGGGTGAAGCAGGGCATCTTGCTGGGCTTCCGCCTGGGCGAACTGGAAGAATCCAGCAGCGGTGTGCTCAGTTTTGTGGACAAAGACACTTTTCCTGCGCGCCGCTTTGGCGTGTCAGATCGTGTTCGCGTCGTCCCTGGCGGATCGTCCATCCGCAGCGGCGCTTACATTGCTCCGGGCGTGATCTGCATGCCGCCGATGTACGTTAACGTGGGCGCATATGTGGATGAAGCTACGCTGATCGATTCCCACGCGCTTGTGGGCTCCTGTGCTCAGATTGGGAAACGCGTACACCTGAGCGCGGCAGCACAGATTGGCGGAGTGCTGGAGCCGGTTGGCGCATCGCCGGTGATCATTGAAGATGACGTGCTCGTCGGCGGAAACTGCGGTGTGTATGAAGGCACACAGGTGCGTAGCGGCGCTGTGCTGGGCGCAGGCGTAATTCTTACTCGCGCCACGCCGGTATATGACATCGTGCGTGAGCAGGTCTATCGCTCCACTGCGGACGCGTCACTTATCATCCCCGAAAACGCTGTGGTCGTACCGGGATCCCGCACCATAACCAAAGGAAAAGCTGCCGAATGGGGGCTTTCACTCTATACTCCTGTGATTGTGAAATATCGCGACGAAAAAACTCAGGGATCAATTGAGTTGGAGGACCTGCTGCGATGAAAACGAACACTCCAAATCAAGGCCGATTTCTCGTCGCCTTTCTTGCGCTGGCCGGAATTGCAGCAGTGTTGTGGGCCGTCAATCACTATGGCGGCGCAGCCCTCAACCCGCAGTTCCTGACTGTGACACGCTGGATCGCTCTGGCCGCTTTTTGCGCTTACGCATGGACCCGCCGCTCGCTCACAACCTGGATCATGGGTGGAATTTTTGTAGGCGCGGAGTTTGGCCATGACTTTCCCGCCCTGGCCAAAGAGCTGCAGGTATTGAGCGGAATTTTCCTGCGCCTGATTCGCGCGATCATCGCGCCCTTGATCTTTTCCACACTCGTGGTTGGAATTGCCGGTCATTCGAACCTGAAGCAGGTGGGGCGCATGGGCATCAAGGCGCTCATTTATTTTGAATTGGTCACCACTATCGCGCTGTTCATTGGATTGGGCGCCATCAATCTTTCGCGCGCCGGCGTGGGTGTACAGCCGCCGGCAAACGCGCCCGCAGCAGCCCAGGTACAAAAGCAGACCGTCGCCGACCTGATTCTGCACGTGTTTCCGGAAAACATTGCCAAGTCAGTGGCGGAAAACCAGGTCCTGCAGGTTGTGGTCTTCAGCATTATTTTTGGCATTGCCCTGGCCCAGCTGGATGCCAAACGCCGGCGGCCGCTGCTGGAATTCTCAGAAAGTCTTTCTGAGACCATGTTCAAGTTCACCAATATCGTGATGTTGTTTGCGCCCATCGGCGTGGCCGGGGCCATTGCTTATACGGTGAGCACCATGGGCTTTGACGTGATTTGGAACCTGGTCAAGCTGGTGCTGACGCTATATGCCGCGCTGGTAGTCTTTGTTGGCTGCGTTTTAGTGCCTGTCGCTCTGATTGCGCGCCTCGACTTGCGCCGGCTGTTCAAGGCCATCGCCGAGCCTGCATCGATTGCTTTTGCCACCGCCAGCTCAGAAGCAGCGCTGCCACGCGCCATGGAAGCCATGGAAGCCTTCGGGGTCCCGCGACAAGTGGTAGCTTTTGTCATCCCAACCGGATACAGCTTCAATCTGGACGGCAGCACGCTCTATCTCTCGCTGGCCTCGGTTTTTGTGGCTCAGGCTGCGGGCATTCATCTGACCTTTGGCCAGCAACTGATAATGGTGCTCACGCTGATGCTCACCAGCAAAGGCGTGGCCGGCGTGCCGCGCGCCAGCCTGGTCATCATGCTGGCCACAGCGGATTCTTTCCATCTGCCGGTCTGGCCAATCTTCGCGATCCTGGGCGTAGACCAGCTCATGGATATGGCACGCACCTCGATCAACGTGATCGGCAACTGCCTGGCCAGCGCCGTGATTGCGCGCTGGGAAGGCGAGTTGGGTACGGAAACTCCATCACCCGGCGTTGTGGATGCTATGGCACAATGATGCTTTTATGGCGGTGCCGTCTATGAAGGTATCGATGATTCGCGAACTTGCAGGCCATCAGCTTGTGCCGCCGGAAAAGAACTTTCGCTGGCGCGGCGGCGAGATCACTCGCCTGGAAGGACTCACGGACGCGGTCTTTGCCTTTGCCGTGACGCTGCTGGTCGTCTCGCTTGAGGTCCCCCATACTTATTCTGAGCTGGTAGTGGCGATGAAAGGCTTCTTTGCCTTCGGCATCTGCTTCACCATGCTCATCCAGGTCTGGTACTACCATTACATCTACGCCCGGCGTTACGGCTTGCAGACCACGTATGTGATAGTTCTGAATGCGGTCCTGCTGTTTCTTGTCCTGTTTTACGTCTATCCACTGAAGTTTCTTTTCACGCTGGTGGTTGGCGGACTAACCAACGGCCTGACTCTGCCTAAGGAACAGCTTGAACGCATGTTCACCTCCGGGCAGCAAGTTCCAGCGTTGATGATTATTTATAGCCTGGGATACATCGCTGTTTGCGTGCTGTTCGCATTGCTCTATCACTATGCGTACCGCCTGCGGGCCGAACTTGAACTGAATGAATATGAGACCGCCCGCACTCTTCATGCCGTGTTGTTCCAGCTCAGTTTTGCCGCGGTAGGGGTGCTGGTGATTGTGGCGGCGCTGGCACTGCCTGTGAAAATAGCTGGCTACTCCGGACTCATCTATTCCCTGAACGGCGTGGTGGGGGCCGGTCTGGGAACGTATCTGGGCAAG
>DATBVH010000660.1:0-5783 GCA_036515395.1 Candidatus Angelobacter sp. | reverse complement strand
AGTCGCCGCCTCGGTCATAGAACTCAACCACTTGTTCCAACGTCAACTGGCTGCCATTGTGGAAATAAGGAGCGGTCAGCGCGATATTGCGCAGTTGCGGCGCTTTAAAGAAGCCGCCTCGCGCCGTTTCGTCGCCGCAATTCAGGGGCGCCATGGAGATGCCGTCTCCAGGACGTCCCGGGATCATGATTGCTTCGCTCGGATCGTTGCAAACGCGCTCTCTCAGATATTCCGATTGCGAGAGCGACTTGCCCGCCACTGGATCTGTGCCTGCCAATCCGCCATCTTCCGCGGTTGGCCGTACTCCGATGTGGTAGTAGCCGGTGTCATAAACACGGACCTGCATGTCAGCCATAATCATTCGTTCAGCAGGGCCAACAGTGCTCACCGTTCCTACCGATGCGTTGGAAAGTTCCGGCCCGCCGTGGCAATTCACGCAACGCCCTTTGGTCTGGAACACAAGGAGACCTCGCAACTGCCCCGTAGTCATCGGCGTAGCTCCTACGGAGTAGCTGATCTTGATTGGGAACGTGCTAACCGGCGGCATTCCGAATTGCACCGTCAACCTTCCCGATGCGTAGTCAATGTTGCCGCTATCCAGGCCTACGCCCATCACGCGTCCGTCGCCGTAATCAAAGGCATATGCCATTTCCTGATCGGTGAAGTCCGCAAGAGGATCAAGAGCGATGATGGACAGCGAGTAAGGCTGAATTCCTGGTTGCAGTTGAATCGTGTAGCTCTGCTTGTTGTTATCGCCGATGAGCGTGTACGTCTTCTGTTGCTCCATGTATTTGTCAAAAGGCGTCTGGTCGGCAATCAGCGTGCTTTCATACATCTGGATTGCAACGCCCCAGAAGAGCGAGAAGTTGTATTCCATCTGGCTATAGTCATCGGTGCCGGCGGGGCAGGTTTCAAATGCTGCCGGATCGACATTGGTCACCGTGCTGCCGTCGGCGGCAGTGCAGATGTGGCGTGAGAACTGCCACCACTCCGGCTGAAATGCCTGCTGGATCAACGCCGAATAAGTGGTCTTGAGTCCCTTGCCCGGCGCTTTCGAGACAATTCCCAGAACGCTGTCTGTTGAATCGACCAATTGCGTTGCCAATGGAACGCGCGCCAAAAGCTTTTTACCGACTTGATGGAAATTGCGGTCATCAGCGGACATTTCAACGCTGCTGAGAATCGGACCCAGAGATTGTGAGCAAAGGGCCGAGTTCGCCATGCCCACGTGCGCAGGCCCAAGCTTTCCATCAGTGCCCAGAACCAGCAGGTGCAGCGAATTGTCGCGAGCGCCGAAAGGATTTGCGCCGTTGCAAACGTTCTGCGCGCGCCCGTCCCAGAAATTGCGGAAGTTGAAAACCGCATTCACTGCGCTCGGCGTGTTGCGTCCGGTTACCCTGCGTACGTTGACCCGTTGCGTTGGGTCCACCTGATTTGGATAAGAGAAGACCGGATCTGCTACTGAAGTCGTCCATTCCACGCTGTTGGTGTTAACTGTGGTGCCGCCGATGGCGTGTCCTTTGTCGCCGCTCGAATGGGATTGGACAGTGCCCTTGCCGGAACTGTTGGATGGACCTTGTTTGCCGCTGGGCAGATGAGGTTTGCCATTTCCATAGGTCATTTGCTCACGTTCGCCGTCATCAGTGTTTCTGGGATCCTCGATTTGATTCGAATTGTTATCGAAATCGGGGGAGTGAATGACCTGAACATCTACCGTGATCCTGTCGTTGGTCAGGCCGAACTGCCCCTGTGAACCGGAGACATCGTTGACGTCAGAAATCACGCTGAAACGGTCTTTTACGTCGGCCACTTTGCGGAACGGAAAATCCCCATCATGGTAGCCGCCAAAACCAGCGCCCGCAGTGCCTGCTTTGTAGTGGTAGTTGGGCCCTATTGAGCCATTGGCGGAAACGCCCACCGCGAAATTGTTATCGCCGCCTGCCTGTCCAGGATTCACCTGGTTAATGGCGCGGCTATCTGCTCCTGCGTTGAAGTGGCAACTGGCGCACGCTTGGATGTCATCACTGCCTGCCTGCATGTCCCAGAACAGAGCTTTACCCAGTTGAATTGCCGCGGTCTTGTCGGCGAGGATCCCTTCCATCCCGAACACTGGTGGAACTGGAACAGTGGATAAAGGAGCAAGGGGGCGAAGTGGGATTACCATCCCCTGTTCAGGTAAGCTGCCGCTCTGCGCGCGCACGTGGGCAAAATATCCAACCGCCACCGTGATTGCGATTACCCAAACAAAAGGGCGCACAAAAGCCAGAGTCCCGGAAGACGCTTTCATTGTTGATCTCCTCAGAGTCGTCGTTAGTCTGCTGGCGCCCGGCAAACACTCGCGCCGAAAGACACCGCTGACTGTTCTTATTAAGTTTTGGGTGATCCTTCACTGGACAAAACTGCCGGCAAAGTGATCGAAAGTTGCTCGTGGTGGTTTCCGTCGTGAACGATGGCGTTGCGTTGCCTGGCAATAAAACTTCAAAGGCGGTCAAGTGATAAACGAAGTGCGTAGCTTGATCTGACTGTCGCGCGCATTAGCGGGCGAAAGACGTGCCTTTATATGCCTGGGCTGTTACGACGAAAAAAGAGAGATTGGGCCTGGGGTTAGCGCCTGAGTGGAACGAGGAGTTGCGGTGATTCTTTGTCACGCAATGGAGCGGATGAGAAATCGTTTGAGGCCACCAATTCGGCAGAAGACGGCTGTTCATCGCGAACGTGATAAGTAGCCGTTGTCGAATGGGGCTTTGGAATCTGAATGCTTTTCTTGCTGGGAACAACGCCATTGAACTCGATTGTCACTGGAGGAGTGCTCTCGTCGCCATCTGCGTCATATGAGAAGCAGACCATGCCGGCCATCCCTGAAAGCAGGAACATCATGGCTAGCACCGCGCAACGAAAACACCTTGTGAGAAAAGAGTTCATAAGTTGTAGCAAGCATCGGCGCAGAGCCCTGCGTCGATGAGTCATTCTGCTCAAGGGACATTAAGGCGGTCTTAACCGCTAATTAGACTTCTTAATTTTTTGGGAACGGCGTCCCCATCCAGGAGGGCATCAAAAGGTGGGAAGCTTCTCAACTTTAGGAATAGCGGTAAAAACCGCAGATATGAAAGTTGTTAAGGGGGTGGAGACACCCTCCTGATATGGCAAGAGCAGCCGAAACAAGCGTCGCTCTATCACCCAAATTTTAGGACAGTCTCGGCCGGCGACGCTTCCGTCAGATGAACTAAGTTCCGATCTGCTCGTGATCCAGAGTCATCCAGAATGGCCGGAATGCTTTGCGTCTGGTCTACTCGATGTACGCATAGGACGTTTCGGCGGGTTCAAATCAGCCGCGCCGCGCTGCCTCAATCGCGGCGACGTCGATCTTCTGCATTGTCATCATTGCCTCGAAGGCACGCTTTGCCTCATCTCCACCAGCCGCAAGCGCATCGGTTAACGCGCGTGGGGTGATCTGCCAGGAAAGGCCCCAGCGGTCCTTGCACCAACCGCAGTCGCTTTCCGCGCCCCCATTGTCGACGATTGCGTTCCAGTATCGGTCCGTCTCTTCCTGATTATCCGTGGCGATCTGGAAGGAAAAAGCCTCACTGTGTCTGAACATCGGGCCGCCGTTGAGACCGAGACAGGGAATACCAAGAACGGTGAACTCCACCGTCAGCACATCGCCCTTTTTACCGCTCGGATAGTCACCCGGCGCATTGTGAACAGCGGTTACTTTACTATCGGGGAAGGTGGCGGCGTAGAAGCGCGCCGCCTCAAGCGCGTCCTTGTCGAACCAGAGGCAGATCGTGTTCTTTGGCTTCATGTTTCTATACTCCTTGTGTTCGGTCAGGGCGAGCGCCAGTGTCTTCGGTCGGTCCGTACCAATGCCCTCTAAATTATATTCGATTGAATGTGTCCGTCAGGCTTGGTTCAAGCCATTACTGTTAAAGCGCTTACTGGCCGGCAACCAGCGCAGCGGGCATCCATCGTTATTCCCCGTAAATGTGCCATCGTGAGGGGCGAATCATAAGCATCGATGGGCAAGACCCCTCATGTGCTCGGCTGACGATGCGCGTCGCGGAGATCCTGGACTGTTTTGAATACTGAGGTGATTGGCGGTCGCCGATTCAGCCCAGCTAAATTTTTAAACCACCTGGTCCTTATGGATGAGAATCTGCCGAGTTTCCGTGACTGGCCGTAGTCGAGTGGCGTTCGACTCCACTCCCGACCGGGATGACCGCGCCGGCGCGCACAAGCCCGTACACGAGTGCAAGAAGTATGACCAACAGTAGTCCGCCCCAGATGGTAAGCTGCATCAACTCTCTTTGGGAAAGTTGGTTCTTGCGTTTAATGCGCGCCATAATTTCTCCATTCCGGTATTTAGGAGGATCACTCCGCACCGGACCTTATTAGGTCAATAAAGCGCCAGGATTTCGCTGTGAAGGCCGCACGCACACAAGCAGCTACGCGAATCAATGGCGAAGATTTGAAAGGAGTTTTGGAGCTAGCACCTTAGCGGAGAGCCAAGGACATTTATCAGATTGGAAAAGCTGGAATTCGTGTTTACATCATCCGAACGCTCGGTTCGCTGTTTATAGAAGAAGCCTGAGCGGAACACCTTGGATGCGAGCGTCGATTTTTGATGCACCGGGTTGGCTACAACCTGGATCCTTTTACCCGGAACAACAGTGAACTCGATGGTTAGTCCTGTCGTAGGATCGCCATCATCATCGTTATCAATAACGACGCAGAACAAGTTGACCGAAGCCGTGAGCACGAAGATCAGCCCCAGCACCGCCCAACGAAAATATTTCTTGATCGTAAGCATCGAGTTCAAGCGCAGGGAAGACGACTACCTGCGTCGCAAAGATTATATCGTCTCAGGAGAGGATTAGTCTTACTTAAAATGAACATTAAAAACTCTTAAGTTCCGCTGCTTCTGCCGGACTTTGGTGAGTCCTGCGGCATTCTGCTTCATACATAATGGATGTTCTTTGGAAAGGAGTGGCAGCGGGCCAGTGATCTAAGAGCATTTTGAGTCGTAAATTTTCTCCGTGCGGGATGCGGGAACAGCACTCAATACGTCGCTTCGGAATGCGGCCATAAAATCCGGTATGGGATTACGAATAAAGAAATGGTCGCCTTTGACAATTCTTACCTTGCAACTTACAGATGTCTGTTCCTTCCATGCGTGACAGCTTTCCACTGGAACATCTTTGTCCTGGAGTCCCCCATATACCGTAATTGGGCAGGAGAGTTGTTCCGTGGGATGGTATTGATAAGTCTCAATCAACTCAAAATCTGCTCTCAAAGGACCCATGAACAATTCCAGGAGCTCAGGATTCTCAAGAACTTCTTTGGGAGTACCGTCGAGTCTTCTTAATTCGGTAATAAATTCATCATGAGAAAGATTAAACGTCATCGGGTCAGTCCGGGAACACTGCGGAGCACGGCGGCCGGATACAAATAGATGTTGAGGCGGGGCGCACCGGCGGCGAAAGAGTTCACGAGCCAACTCAAAAGCGATTACAGCGCCCATGCTATGACCATATAAAGCATACGGAACATTGGTCTCCGGGCCAATGCGGTCGGCAATTGCCTTCACCAGAGGAACGATCTGGGTAAATGCCTGCTCTTTGAAACGCCTGCCTCGTCCGGGCAAATGCACCAGGCATAAATCAATCTGCTCAGGAAACCACTTCTGCCAGCTGTGGTACACCTCCGCAGTTCCTCCTGCATACGGGAAACAAAACAACCGGAGCAATGGCGCGTCGCACCGGGATAAATGCTCAAACCACAAGAGG
>DATBVH010000659.1:0-7095 GCA_036515395.1 Candidatus Angelobacter sp. | reverse complement strand
TATAGGAATGAATGCAAAACCCGCCGCAGCCTTTGAACCAGACCATGAGGAAATTTTAGAGTGGATTGAAGCTTTTGACGAAGTCATTGACCAGGAAGGCCCTGGCCAGGGTACACGCCTGCTGGATGCCCTGACCCGTCGCGCCCAACAGTCCGGCGTGGACGTCCCAGTGCATTTAAATACGCCTTACGTCAACACAATTCCGGTAGCGGAAGAGCATCCCTACCCCGGCGACCGCGCGATGGAGCGCCGCATCAAGAGCCTGATCCGCTGGAATGCCATGGCGATGGTGCATCGGCAGAATAAAAAAGATCCCGGCATTGGCGGACACATTTCTACGTATTCCTCACTGGCCACGCTGCTGGAGGTTGGCTACAACCATTTCTTCTACGCCAAACATGGCGACGAGCCTGGCGATTTCGTTTATTTCCAGGGTCACGCATCGCCCGGCGTGTACGCACGCGCCTACCTGGAAGGCCGCATCAGCCAGGAGCAGGTTGAGAATTATCGCCATGAATTGCGCGACAAGCCTGGGTTATCCTCATACCCGCACCCGTGGCTCATGCCGGACTTCTGGCGCTTCCCAACGGTTTCCATGGGTCTGGGCCCGCTGAATGCCATTTACCAGGCGCGATTCATGCGTTACCTGGAGAATCGTGGGCTGATCAAGCCAACGGCACGCAAAGTGTGGGCATTTATCGGCGACGGCGAGACGGACGAACCTGAGGTTCTGGGCTCGCAGCTTACGCTGGCATCCCGTGAAAAGCTGGACAATCTGATCTTTGTCATAAATTGCAATTTGCAGCGGCTTGACGGCCCAGTGCGCGGCAACGGAAAGATCATCAATGAGCTGGAAGCGGCTTTCCGCGGTACCGGCTGGAACGTAATCAAAGTGATATGGGGTTCCGGCTGGGACGACCTGCTGGCGCGCGACCACTCTGGCATGCTGCTCAAGCGCATGGAAGAGTGCGTGGATGGCGAATACCAGACATTCAAGGCTAAAGACGGCGCGTATGTGCGCAAAGAATTTTTCGGCAAGTATCCTGAGACGGCGGCACTCGTCGCGGACTGGACCGATGATGAAATCTTCCGCCTGCAGCGTGGCGGCCTTGATCCACAGAAGGTTTACAACGCTTACAAGCGAGCCGTTGAGCATAAGGGCGGTCCGACGGTGATCCTGGCTAAGACCATCAAGGGCTATGGCCTGGGTTCAGCGCAGGCGCGCAACGCCACGCACCAGGAAAAGAAGATGACGGATGAAGCGCTCACGGCTTTCAGGTCGCGCTTTGAGATTCCAATCCCGGACAAGGCAGCCAAGGAAGGCGCGCCATATCGTCCGCCGGACGATAGTCCAGAAATTCAGTACTTGCAGGAACGCCGCAAAGCACTTGGCGGATATGTGCCCAAGCGCGATGCCCGTAAAGCTGTACGCGGCTTTGAGTCGCCTTCGCTTGAGGTCTTCAAGGAATCACTGGAAGGCTCAAAAGGCCGCGCCGTTTCGACGACGATGGGCTTTGTGAGCATGCTGCGCAACCTGATGAAAGACCCGAAAGTCGGCAAGCTTGTAGTCCCGATTATTCCTGACGAAGCCCGTACGTTCGGCATGGAATCAATCATCCGGCAGGTTGGCATTTACGCGAGCCAGGGCCAGCTTTACAAACCGCACGATGTCGACATGCTGCTTTATTATCGCGAGGCCAAAGACGGGCAGATATTGGAGGAAGGAATCACCGAAGCAGGATCGATGGCATCGATGACCGCGGCGGGCACCGCGTATTCCAACTATCGCATTCCCATGATCCCGTTCTTTACCTATTACTCCATGTTCGGCTTCCAGCGCGTGGGAGACCTGATCTGGGCATTTGCCGATGCGCGGGGTAAAGGCTTTTTGATGGGTGGAACGGGCGGCCGCACCACGTTGGCCGGTGAAGGCCTGCAACACCAGGACGGCCACAGCATTGTGGTTTCTTCCACGGTACCCACCTGCGCGACTTACGATCCGGCTTATGTATACGAAACGGCCGTCATCGTTCAGGACGGAATCCGCCGCATGTACCAGGAAGGCGAAGACCGTTTTTACTACATCATGCTTTACAACGAAGATTACGCAATGCCTGAAATGCCTGTCGGCTGCGAGGAAGGCATCATCAAGGGCATTTACAAATTCAAAGCGGCGGAAGGCAAGAAAGCCACGGTACAGCTCTTTGGCAGCGGCCCAATCTTGAACGAAGCTTTGAAGGCGCAATCGATCTTGGCGGAAAAATACGGCGTTCAGGCCGATGTTTGGAGCGTAACCAGCTACAACGAACTGCGTCGTGAGGCTCTGGCTTGTGACCGCTGGAACCGGCTGCATCCGGCGGAGAGGTCTAAGCAGCCATACTTGCTTTCCGTCTTGGACAAGACCGATGGCCCGATCATCGCCGCCTCCGACTACATGAAGGTAGTCCCGGACCAGCTTGCTCCCTGGCTTGGCACCCGGCTTGTCGCGCTTGGCACGGACGGCTTTGGGCGCAGCGATAACCGTGAGCACCTGCGTCGTCACTTCGAAAATAATGCGGAATCAATCGCCACGGCGGCGCTTTCCCGGCTGGCAAGGGACGGCAAATTTGATCCCAAAAAGGCGCAAAAAGCCTTTGACGAGCTGGGCGTGAACGTGGAGAAGAAGGATCCGGCAAGGGCGTAAAATCACCTATTTCCAACGATTTAGGTGCGTTTCCTCGACCTCATTGCCTCTGTATTGTAGAGACGTAGCAATCTACGTCTCTACATTCGATTTTTCCTGCTGCAATCCAACTTGAGCGCAAGTCACTCAACTTTTTGCATTGACAATCTACTGTCTTTCCCTCATAATTAGCACTCGATGGGAATGAGTGCTAGCAAATCTCCCATCGGCCGCAATCAAAACCAAAGTAAAACCCAAATATTTCAAGAACATTTTGAAAGGAGAATTTCGCATGGCACAGAAGTTGACCCCGCTACATGACCGCGTTGTCATCCGCCGGATTCAGGAAACAGAGACGATCCGTGGAGGCATCATCATCCCCGACACGGCAAAAGAGAAACCCCAGGAAGGCATTGTTATCGCCGCTGGAACCGGCAAGTTTGAAAAGGGCCAGACCGTTCCGCTGGCAGTAAAAGAAGGCGACCGCGTTCTGTTCGGCAAGTATTCCGGATCGGAAATCAAGATTGACGGCGAAGAGCTGCTGATCATGAAGGAAGACGAGATCCTTGGAATCCTGAGCGGATCCGGCAAGAGCGCAGAAAAGCCAGAAAAGGCCGGCGCAGCGAGACGATAAGAAGCAATTAGCAAATAGTAAATAGCCAGCAAGGTTTGCTAATTGCCAACTGCTAATTGCTTGGCAGCCCAACCAAGTTTTTGAAAACAATTTACCGCAAAAGCGGAAAGAATCTTGATAGGAGATTGCAACAATGCCAAAAATTATTGTGCACGGTGAAGAATCCCGCCAGGCGATCCTGCGCGGAGTGAATGTACTGGCAGACGCAGTAAAAGTGACCCTGGGTCCACGCGGCCGCAATGTGGTCATCAACAAAAAGTTCGGTTCCCCCGTCATCACCAAGGACGGCGTGACCGTGGCCAAGGAAATTGAACTGGGCGACAACCTGGAAAACATGGGCGCACAGATGGTGCGTGAAGTGGCCAGCAAGACCAGCGACGTAGCCGGAGACGGCACCACTACAGCAACCGTTCTGGCCCAGGCCATCTATCGTGACGGCGTAAAGACTGTTGCCGCCGGAGCAAACCCGATGGCCCTGAAGCGTGGCATTGAGCGCGCGGTAAACACAATTTGCGGCACGCTGAACAAAGACGGCGAGCGCAGCAAGGGCTTTTTGGATTCCCTTTCCAAGCCCGTCAGCGGCGACATGATTGCCCAGGTGGGCACCATCTCTGCCAATAACGATGAGACGATTGGCCGCATTATTGCCGAAGCCATGAAGAAAGTCGGCAAAGACGGCGTGATCACGGTGGAAGAGTCGCGCACCATGGAAACCAGCCTGGAAGTGGTAGAAGGCATGCAGTTTGATCGCGGCTATCTCTCACCCTACTTTGTGACCGACCCCGAGCGCATGGAAGCCACCCTTGACGACGCGCTCATCCTCATCAATGAAAAGAAAATCAGCACCATGAAGGACCTGCTCCCGATTCTGGAACAGGTGGCTAAAGCCGGCCGTCCGCTGCTCATCATTGCAGAAGACGTTGACGGCGAAGCGCTGGCAACCCTGGTGGTGAACAAACTGCGTGGCACGCTGCAGGTTTGCGCTGTAAAGGCGCCTGGCTTCGGCGATCGCCGCAAGGCCATGCTGCAGGACATCGCAATCCTGACCGGCGGAAAAGCCATCACGGAAGATCTCGGCATTAAGATGGAAAGCATCGAATTGACCGACCTGGGCCGCGCCAAGAAAATCACCGTCGACAAGGACAACTGCACGATCGTGGAAGGCAAAGGCAAAGGCACTGAGATCGAAGGCCGCGTGCGCGAGATCCGTGCGCAATCGGAAAAAGCGACCAGCGACTATGACCGCGAGAAGCTGCAGGAGCGGTTAGCGAAACTGGTAGGCGGCGTTGCCGTAATCAAAGTAGGCGCCGCGACTGAAACCGAAATGAAGGAAAAGAAAGCCCGCGTGGAAGACGCAATGCACGCGACCCGCGCAGCCGTGGAAGAAGGCATTGTCCCCGGCGGTGGCGTCGCCCTGGTCCGTTGCCAGGCTGCACTGGATGAACTCAAGTTCAAGAATGACGATGAGGAAACCGGAGCGGAAATCGTAAGGCGCGCGCTGGAAGAGCCTTTGCGCCAGATCGTCGCCAACTCCGGCGAAGAAGGTGCAATCGTTGTGGGCAAGATCCGCGATTCCAAGGACAACAACTACGGTTACAACGCTCAAAGCGACAAGTTTGAGGATCTGGTTAAAGCCGGCGTGATCGATCCTACCAAGGTGACCCGCACCGCGCTGCAGAACGCGGCTTCCATCGCTGCTCTGATGCTGACCACTGAAGCTCTGGTCTCCGACGTTCCGGAAGACAAGAAAGCTCCGGCGGGCGGCGGCGAGCACGGCGGCGGCTATCCAGGAATGTAATTTGACAAGCTGCTAGCTCCAGCAATTCGCCCCCGCAGAAATGTGGGGGCTTTTTTATTGTCGCTTCCTTATTTTATGTCGCTTCGCTCCAAACCGCTATGCAGTCTCGCAATTCGGAAAGTTTCTGCTGCGCCCTGATGCAGGCGGCTCGGCACGCAAGTCGGCCTCGCCGCTCACACCATCGGCCTCTATCCCTGCGCTTCAAACTTGAGGTGTTGAGCAAGCGTGTGAACGTCTGCTGCCGAAATCCTGACCCTGAGCTTGCCGAAGGAGGAAGGACCTGCTCCTTAATCAACTGTTCCAGTATTTGACGTAAGCGGCTTGGTCGACTTTGTCGCTTCGAGAGTTCAACAGAACGCGGCACCAAATAAAAAGCGCACCGGCGAAAACCGGTGCGCTTGGTTGTTCTCGACGAAGCTAGAACTTTAGCTTCATTGCCAACTGCAGCTGCCGTGATGATCCGGAGTCGCCGGTTGGGAAACGGGTTGAGGTGATCTTGCCCAGGTTCGCCCCGACTGTTCCGTTAGGCTGTCCGTAGTTGGGGTGGTTGAGTAGATCAAAAGCATCGGCACGGAGCTGGAGATTGAATCGCTCCGAGATTTTCGTGTTCTTGATCAGAGCCAGATCAACATCCTCAAACCCCGGTCCAACGAACGAATTGCGCCCGACGTTGCCAAAGGCGTTACCCGGGGCGCCAAAGACGCTGGGATTGGCAAACCATCCCGTAATAGATAGCGCGCTCCCGGTAATGATTGGCGTCCCGTTCAGGTTCGGGCGCAGGCCGCCGGAGCCTGTAATGGCTGTGTTGTTCACGATAATGTTGAAAGGATTACCACTCTGGAAGCTCACGATCGGCGCCACAGACCAGCCGCTTACTACGCGGTTCCCCGTGAAGGGCAAGTCATAGATCGCGTTCGCGACAAAGCGATGGCGGGCATCGAAGTCGGAGTTGCCGCGGCTGGAGAAGATGTTGGTGCTGTCCTGGACAACGATACCATTGTTGGTGCGCGACGCCTCATCAATGGAGTGTGACCAGGTATAGGAAGCGTTGAACTGCAGCCCATGCGTCACATGCTGGTTGGCGGTGACCCACAGAGCGTTGTAGCTGGAGTTGGAATTGCTGTCACGCTCAGTGATGCTGTTGGCCAGCGTCACAACGTGGGTTGCGGTGCTGGGCAGGATCGGGCTGGCGGTGGAAATCGATAGGAAGGGTCGCGTACTCGCCACACCCAGCGTTCCAAACTGGTTGATGTTGCGATCAATTTCCAGGTGCGTTCCCTTGGTCCCGAAATATCCGATCATGAAGCCGGTATTGCGTCCGACTTGCTGCTGGATATTCAGGTTCCAGGACTGCACATCAGCATTCTGGAAATCCGGATTCACAACCAATGGAGAGATATTGGCGGCTTTGCTGGGATCAAAGTTTGCGCCCAAGCTTCCAAATGCCGTCTTGGCGCCGACGCTGATCGGCAACGCCAGCAATGGGTTAGAGGTCAATCCGGTAACGATTCCCGTAATCGGCTGGTCCACCTGGTAGGCGTAGCCGCCGCGCAGAATAGTGTTGCCGTTGTGGAAGAGGTCCCAGGCAAAGCCCAGGCGCGGCTGGAAGTGATTGTTCTGGCCGTAAGGCTGAGAAACGCCGACGATGGTGCTTCCCGCGCCTGGGGCCAGGCTCAGGACGTTGAAGCGATCCTGTGCTTCGGTGGGCGTTGCGTTCCAGGTGAAACGAAGTCCCAGTTCAACGGTCAGGTAAGAAGTGAGCTTGAGTGAATCCTGGCCGAAGAAATCAAGCGCGTTCTGATTGATGCGGTTAGCAACGTTGCCAAGGGTGCGGGCTGCGGTGCTGACAATTCCCTGAGCGAAGGTGTTTCTGGCGGCTGGGGTGGCGCCGGGGCAAGTGGTGGTGGGGGCGGGCAGATTGAGCGAGCAATTAAAGACAAGCTGTCCCGGATCGTTGTTGAAATTGTCGTTGCGGAAATCGCGGAACTCGGTTCCAAACTT
>DATBVH010000658.1:0-10449 GCA_036515395.1 Candidatus Angelobacter sp. | reverse complement strand
CGGAATTGTTCATCGCGACATAAAACCGGCCAACATCATGATTACCGGCAACGGCACGGTGAAGATCATGGACTTCGGCATCGCCAAGTCCGGCGGCCAGGTCACCAATACCGGGCAGGTTCTGGGCACGCCGAATTACATGGCCCCCGAGCAGGTAAAAGGCCGCCAGCTGGATGGACGGTCCGATCTCTTTAGCCTGGGCGTAATTCTTTACGAGATGCTGACTGGCGAAAAACCATTCGTCGGCCAGAATGTTACGACGATCATTTACAAAATCGTCAACGAAAACCCGATCACGCCACGCGATCTGGATGTAACTGTCCATCCCGGTTTGAGCGCGATTGTCACCAAGGCACTGGCCAAAGCGCCTGACGATCGTTACCAGACCGGCGCGGACCTTATCCGCGATCTTGAAAATTACAAACTGGCAGGGCCGGTGCGCACCGGAGGAACAGCAGCCATCAGTCCTGCGCCCTCTGCGCCGGAAAAGACGCTGGTATTGCCTTTGAGGGTGGTTGCCGGAAACACTGCCCGGGCCGCCGCGGCCGCGCCAGCTCTGGCTAAGAAACCGATTCCGGTAAAGCGTCCCACCACGGCCATCCTTTCCAGCAAGCGCAGTGTGTTGCTGGCGACCATCATCACTATCGTGGTGCTGGGAAGCGCCATGGGCGGTTATGCATATCATCGGACGCAAGTAAAGATGCGGCAGCTTGCGGAAGAGGCCAAAATAAAAGAAGCTCAGCAGGCGGCACGCGAGCCTATTGCCATCGCCATTCCCGCGCCCACGCCAGAGCACAAAGAAGAGATAGCTCCAGACACAACCGTCAAGTTTTTTCCGACGAAAAAATCCGCAGTCCCGCAAAAGGTAGCACCACTGCCGTTCAAGGCCACCAGTTCGCCGAATAAAGTTTTTGTCGCGCAAAGCGAGTTGAAGCTGCTCTCTCAGCCAGACAACGCCAAGGTGGAAATTGACGGATGGAGCGAGCCGAATTGGGTGACGCCGTTTACCGCGTCGCACCTTGCGGCGGGCACGCATACCGTTGTGTTCAGCAAATCGGGCTTTCTGCAACAGACAAAGTCGGTGGAGTCAGTGGCCGGCAAGAGCATTGATGTATCCGCGGTGCTGGCGCCATCGGTTTCAACGATTGTTGTTACCAGCAATCCGCAGGGCGCGAATGTTTGGGTGGATGGCAAAGACAGCGGCCTGACAACGCCAACGCAGCTCACGGTGGAAAAAGGATTCCATAAGATCACCGTGCGCAAAGCCGGTTTCAAAGAAATGTCTATGGAAGATACTGTGTCTGAAGGCCAGACAATGAGTTTCTCGCCGACCTTGTTGAGCGTGAATGTTCAACCTGAGGACGGCAAGAGCCCCAACCCGCTGCGGCGGTTCTTTGGCACCGATACCATTCCTGAGGGCAAGGGGCTGGTGCATATCCGGACGAACCCTGAAGGCGCAACGATTCTGGTGGACGGCAAAGCCGCTCCCAAAAAGACGAATGCGCGGTGGCCCGCCGATCCGGGCGTTTACAGCATTGTTCTGCAAATGAGCGGCTACAAGCCGGTGCACAGAAACATCAAGGTGCAAAAAGGTAAAGTCGTCAACATTGACGAGCTTCTAGAAAAACAATAACCATGTAACTTATGGCCCGCCTTATTATTTCGTCGCCGGACGGGAAGAACGGCATTCTGGAACTCAATAAGCCGCTCATTACAGTGGGTCGCGGTAATGCCAATGACCTGGTACTGAATGACGCGAGCGTCAGCCGTTTCCATGCGGTCTTTAAACTAAGAGACAACTCCATTTTTGTTGCCGATCGCGGCAGCACAAACGGCATTGTCCTAAACGACGAAAAAATCAGCAAAGAAACCGAGCTGAAAAACGGCGACGTCGCGCTACTAGGACTTTACCGGCTGCGCTTGGAAAACGTGGACGATAACGGACTCCAGGTCCGGCGGGGCGAGTGGCCTTCCACACTGAACAATCTCATGCGCGACCGCACGCAGCAGTCCGCACTGCCGCGCAGCAGCGATACGCACAGCCATGAGCTTACCGATCTGGCCGGCCGGGTAAAAAAGCTGGAGCGGGAAAATTATCTCCTCACGGTCCTATATGAAGCCGGCAAGGCGTTGAGTTCCAAGCTGGCGCTGGAGCATATCTGCGAGCAAGTAATTTCGCTGGCTTGCCTGATTGAAGGCGTGGAGCGCGGCTTTGTAATGCTGTTCGACGAACGCGGCGAAGTAGCGAAGCAAACCGAGGTACGCTATCGCGATCCTGCAAGCGCCGGGAGCCGGCCTCAGATCATCCTGAGCACACGCGTGCTGGAGCTGATTCGCACGGAGCGACAGCCGATCCTGATTGATGACGTAAGCGCCGACGAGCGCTTCAGCGGCAGCGAGAGCCTCAAGATTTCCGGATTGCGCTCCGCCATGTGCGCGCCGCTGATGGGCAAAGACCAGCTTTTCGGCGTGCTTTATGTGGACAATCTGGAAAAAGCTTCAGCATTCACACAGGATGAGCTCAATGTGTTTGCGCTAGTGGCCGCGCAAGCGGGAGCTGCGGTGGACAATGCCATGGCGCATGAAAAGATTGCCCAGCAATCGTTGCAGCGTTCCGCGCTGGAGCGTTTTTTGTCGCCTGAGGTCGTGGAGATGGTAGTAGCAAATCCTGATATCCGGCTGGGCGGCGTGAACCAGGAAGTTACCGTGATGTTTGCGGACATCCGCGGCTTTACTACGATGAGCGAAACCATGGAGCCGGGCCGGGTAGTGGAAATCCTGAATGAATATTTCACGCGCGTTACAGACGTGATTTTTGACAACGGCGGAACGCTGGATAAATACATTGGCGATGCCGTGATGGCGGTATTTGGAGCGCCGATCTCCAAGGGCAATGACGCGGCTGCGGCAGTAAATTCGGCAATGCAGATCCAGCGGCTACTGATTGAATTGAACCGCGACGCCGCCGCGCGAGAGTGGCCCGAACTGCGCGTAGGCATCGGAATTAATACGGGAAATGCTATCGCGGGCAATATCGGATCGCCACGACGGCTTGACTATACGGTAGTGGGCGACGCAGTGAATACCGCGCAGAGGCTGATGACAAATGCCGCCGGAGGACAGATTTTAATTTCCGAATCCACGGCAAAAAAGCTGGGCAAGACGGGCAAGACTATCGATCTTGAGCGTCTCCCGGAGTTGAAAGTAAAAGGCCGCAGTGAAGCGGTTCCTGTATTCAGGGTGAACTGGGTGGAACAATCAGCCGAAACAGTGGTGTTGCCAAAGAAAAAGCGCCCCGCCAGGAGCGCTTCAAGGTCACGCAAAGTTTCTACTTAGGTGTAGCTGAGCCGCTTCCTTTTTTACCTTTGGACTTTTCGCCCGAGGTCCCAGCAACGTGGTGAGCGATGATCTTGTCTTTGATCTGGTCATAAGTGGCCTGGGGAACGATCTTTTTGGTCAGAAGATCGCGCTTGGAATTGTAAGGACGGCCATCAATGATCTTCTGGCTGTACGCATCGCCGATTCCGGGAAGCGCTGTGAGCTCTTCCTTGCTGGCGGCATTAATATCGACGAGGTCAGCCTTCTTGGTTTTGGTTGCAGCGCTATCGGATTTCGACTTCTTACTGGCAGCTGCGTCTTTGCCGGAACTGGCTGCTGCGCCTTGCGCATAGCCCATATTGGCTAGCATGGCAAAGGCAAGCAGGAAACCAAAAAAGCGGATATTTTTCTGAAACATGCTGTGAAATCTCCTTGTTAGCTGGAGCGATTAGGGTACCGCTCCCATTGCGACACAGAGTCTAGGTGTTTAGCAGGAGATTGTCAAAAGCCGGGGTGGTGAGTCGAAAAGAAATCAGGCAGGTTTGCGGCCGGTCTTTTTCTTTCCCTCCCAGGCGCGCTGAGGACGCTGGGATTCAGGCAGATCACGGTTTTCCACGCGATCATACGTATAGCGATCGCTCACGGTGCCGAGAGATTCATTGTAGAGGCTGGTGGCCCCGGTGGCTTCTTTGAGTTCTTCTGAAATCTGGTGAATGGCCTGGAGATGATCTGCGGTGGCTGGAACCTCGGCTTTGGTAGTCTTCAAAAATTTCTGGTATCCCTTGTCCACAAGGCGAGAAATTTCACCGCCGATCTGGATTCCGGGCTTGGCAAAGAGGCGCGCGGAGCCGTCATCGGCGCGTTCAATGGCCGCGGAAACGCCCGATTTTTTTACGAAGACACGGTTCTTTGTGCCGGGGGCTTCCAGAATGTCAAAGCCATGATCGCGAAGCCAATTCACGGCATCTTCATACGTGCGCTTCTCTGTCGTTGTCGCCATAACCACCTGACCGCCGATTCGATTCCAGACACTAGTACGATGCTGCCCTGGAAAGCAGGGATTGGATAATGTCGCACACGGAGAGCTGTTACAGCAACATTACTGTTGTGCAAAGGGTTACCCCCTCCCTGCGGGTAGAGAGAGAACAAGGACGTGCTGTGGGCCAGATATGTTCCACGCAAGTGTTCTTGCTGCTTGTCCAAAGTCTCTGCTTCGAGCATAATCTGTGCCGGCAATTCCATATAGCAGAGCTCAGTTGGGTTAAGGAGAGCCAATGTCCCGCCCCGCCACTTTCTTTCTTGCTTTGTCATCGTCAATCACTTTAGCGGGAGGATCTTCTGCGCAAACGCTGGAGACCAGGCCGCCACAACCGGCAACTTCGCTCACGTCGCCCCGTTCATTAGCCAACAATGAGCCCAATTACCTGAAGCTGCGCAACATCAAAATGGGCACAGAAACAATCCACGTAAAAGATTTTACTTTGAGGCGAGAAGCGGGGATCTTCACGTTCAAGAGCGGGGCTTTTCAATTTGTGGAACCGGTGAATGGAAAAATCACCGGCGCGGTCTTTGTGGGAGATGGAAGCTTCGTCCTGGTTCCTCCCATTGAGCTGGAGCGCCGCAATCTTGCCATCCTAACGGGAGGCCAGCCGTTTGAAGAGCGATTCTCCAGCGTGGTGCTGCGGTTTACCGATGGGAGCGAAGAAGAGATCCGAAAGGCAGCGACGGCAGACAACTCACCTATCGGAGGAGACGCAGGCAGCCAGCTTGGCGACGTCCAGCAGCAGCTCAAGAAGAAGTTAAAGGAAAACCTGGCGGCGCGTCTGCTGGAAGACGTATTGAGTGAACGTCGCGGCGGCAAGTTCATCGCCTTTATTCATGGCAAAAAGTACAGCGACAAGATCATCTATGACGTTGATCCACGCGGGGCGCTGGACGTGGCGCCGGAAGAGAACGCCTTGCTGCTGTGGGACGAAAACCATGCAGGTATCTGGGCCAGCTTTCATTCGCTCGCCGAGTACAAGAGCCGGACAGCAAACAGCGACGAGAACAATCGCAGTGTCGCGGTACAGAGGCAAAAACTGGATACCACTATCGCAAAGAACGCCAACTTATCCGGCACGGCAGAAACCAGTTTTGTGGCGTTGCAGGATGGAGTCCGGGTAGTGCCGTTGGATTTGTTCCGCACTTTGCGCGTGGAATCTGTAGTGGGACAGGATGGCGCACCGTTGGCTTTTATACAGGAAGACAAAAATGAGGACGCGAATTTTGCCGTGGTCCTGCCGCGTGAATTGAAGAAAGGTGAAAGTTACAGCTTCAAGACGACGTACGGCGGGAAAGATGCGATCAGCAATGAAGGCGGCGGGAACTACTATCCGATTGCGCGCGACAACTGGTATCCAGGCCAGGGTTTTGGCAGCTATGCCACGTATGACATGACTTTTCACGTACCCAAAGGCATGACCATGGTGGCGACTGGAAAGCTGCTGAAAAAATTTGACGAAGGGAACGAGACGATTACGGAATGGACTTCAGAAATCCCGCAGACCGTGGCCGGATTCAACTTCGGTAATTTCAAGCGCGAAGAAAGCAAGCCATTCAAGCAGCCTTACCTGCTGGAGACATTCGCCAATCCCAATCCTCCGGACATTATTACATCATTGCAGCACATGGATGATTCCCCCTCCCTGGAAGGCAGCCGGTCTTCACCAACCGCCACGCTGGGAAACATGAACACCCTGAGCCTGATGAAAAAGGCCATGGGAGAAGCCCAGCTTTCCGTGGAAATTTACACTGACTTTTTTGGAGAAGCGCCATATAAACGGCTGGCAATGACGCAGCAGACGGCGCTTAACTACGGGCAATCGTGGCCTGGCCTGGTGTATTTGCCCATCACGTATTTCTTCGACACAACGGTACGCCATCAGATCGGCATGGGAGATGCGCACGGCTATTTCAAAGTGGTAGGTCCGCATGAGATTGCCCATCAGTGGTGGGGACACATGGTGGGATTCAATTCATACCGCGACCAATGGATGAGCGAAGGATTTTCCGATATGTCCGCCGCAATGTTTCTGCAATACATCTACGGACAGAAAAATCTGGATGACTACCATAAATTCTGGGCGGATGAGCGCCAGATCCTGATCGAGAAGAACAAAGAAGGCAAGCGAGCCATTGATGTGGGACCGGTAACCATGGGATACCGCTTGAACAACGCCAAAACCGGTTTCGATATTGGTCGCCGGCTGCTTTATCCAAAAGGCGCCTATATTTTGCAAATGGTCCGTTTCATGATGTCGCAGCGGACGGGAGATCCAGACGTAAAGTTTAAGGTTTTGATGCATGACTTTACCAAGACATATGCCAACCGCCAGGCGAGCACTGAAGACTTTAAGGCCATGGTGGAAAAATATATGACGCCGGAAATGGACATCGATAAAAATCACAGCATGGACTGGTTTTTCAGCGAGTACGTCTACGGGACGGAATATCCCTCTTACAGATTCGAGCATTCCTTTTCCACCGATGCTAATGGCGACTCAGTGCTCGATTTTAAGGTGTCGCAATCCGGGGTGAGCAAGGATTTTGTAATGCTGGTGCCCATCTACCTGGACCTTGGTGGCGGCAGGATTGCCCGGCTGGGATCAGCGACGCTTTCCGGCAATAACAGCGTGGAAGGGCATGTGCCGCTGAAAGGCGTGAAAGAAAAACCAAAGCGGGCAATGCTGGCATATTATGACGATGTTTTAGGCAATATAGAGAACAGGTAGAAGCAGTTCACTGGCTGCGCCCGGGAATTCGTCTGCAGGCTACCGCTCAGCGTTACTTCGCTTATCCCTGCAGAACGGCTCAATATAAAACCGGCGCTTATTCTCCCCCGAGATTTTCAGCGCCGGTCTTAAAGGGTCTCCCGAAACCGGGAGAACCAGGCCGCTCATCTACTTCCGGCCAACTTGTTGATAAAGCAATACGAGTGTGCAAAAGCAAAATGGATGAAAAGCTCTGTAACACCAAGATGCCTTGCGGCTACAAGAAGGGTCAATGGGAAAGGCGGACAAGTATTTACTTAGTCGATAACAAACAAGGTGGCATTGATTCTGCCGAGCTGATGTATACTGTGCCGAACTGAATGGGGCGGGGCTTTTTACGTTAATACTGGTCCCCGCAAGCCGGAAAGCTGTGGGGGCGCTACTTATTGGGGATTCTGAAGAACACAATAACTTTCTTACCTTGACCAGCAGCAGCCCCGGTCGGGAGGGTCCTTATGGACCTAATTATTATTCGTCTTGTTTTCATTTCTGTTGTTGCAGTTGCCTGTTATCACTTAAAGCCGTTCGGACTAGCCAACCTACCTGCGTGGACAGCGGCCTCCGTCGGCATTGTGATTGGCGCGATGGTGGTGTGGTTTGAAGCGCGTCTGCGCGTCGTAAGCCTCAAACGGCTCATCGGCGCGGTGATTGGCAGCATCCTGGGTATTCTGGGCGCTTACCTCTTCAGCGTTGTCATCAAAAACAGCATTACGCACTCAGAAACTCAACGGTTTCTTATGCTGATGGTGATGCTGTTGATGTCATACGTTGGGCTGATTGTGGGGGCCAACAAAGGCGACCTGCTGAACCTGGCGGCCCTGGGCGGAATCTTTGGCGCGGAAAAGCAGGGGCGCAAAAGCTTCAAGATCCTTGATACCAGCGTGATCATCGACGGTCGCATTGCCGATATCGCCGATACTGGTTTCCTGGACGGCGTGGTAGTGATTCCGCAATTTGTCCTGCGCGAACTGCAACTGGTGGCCGACTCGGCCGATTCACTTAAGCGCAATCGCGGCCGCCGCGGTTTGGACATCCTTCAGCGCGTGCAGAAGATGGTAACGGTGAGCGTGCAGATTGTGGAAGACGATTTTCCGACGGTCCGTGAAGTTGACCTGAAATTGATTGAGCTGGCCAAAGTGTATGAGGGGAAAATCATCACCAATGATTTCAATCTGAACAAAGTGGCGCAGCTGCAAGGCGTTGAAGTCCTGAACATCAATGAGCTGGCCAATGCACTGAAGCCGATCGTGCTGCCGGGTGAGACCATGCGCGTCTTCATCCTGAAGGAAGGCAAGGAATACAACCAGGGCGTGGCCTATTTAGACGATGGCACGATGGTTGTGGTGGATAATGCGCGCAAGCTGATTGGAAAAAACGTCGATATTGCCGTAACTTCAGTTTTGCAAACAACCGCAGGCAAGATGATTTTTGGCAAATTCGACGAACGCATGCGGGTGAGTGAACGAATCGAGCCGAAAGCGGAAGGCGCAAAGGCAGATGTGCGGAAGGCCCAGCCGATCATCGTGGAGCAGGCGGGACATACGCAGAGCGAGTAGCTTCAGCGCAACAGGCGTTAGTGAGCCGGAATCCTAGTGCAGCGGAAATGCAGTGGATCCGCCGAGCAGCCCTGGGGGATGGCTGCCATGGAAGCAAAAACTCCGCGCTTAGCCTATACCCATCGATCACAAATTCGGCAGCGGAATTTCATTTCCATCAGACTGAATTCGATTTGTCGCGTTGCCGCGCCGAACCGAGTAGACGCTATGGCAGGTCGACCTGATCGGGTGTCCACAGTTCCAGTGGCACCCAGCCTCCTGAGCTGCAGGTGCCCTTCGGACATACCTCGAATTGATAGATCGGATGAACCTCCCACAACGAGGCTCGCTTCGGATCGCCCTGCACGCCGGTTCCGTTCGTGCACGGCGAGTGGCTGGAATCAAACATGCGCTGGCCAGTGACCCGAACGGGCAGTTTGGCGTGAGCCACCTCATTGACCAAGCCTGCAGTCCATTCTGCGGGCCGATGGTGCGGCGTCATTTCCACGACGATGCCCGTACATTCATCATCACCGGGATGCTGTACCAGGGAAACGTGTATGTCGTGAAAGACCTGTTTGTCGGGGACTTTCTTCCCGCAGTTGACGCTCTCACTTCCCTCCTGGCGCGCAATGAGGACGAATCCCTGCACCACCACGGGGTCGCCTTCGCCCAAGCTGACCAACTTGGAGCGCTCCTGCACTGGACCAGCAGCACTGGTCAAAGGATGCGTCCGCGGATTTCCGAAGTTGATGCTCGGATCCTGTTGCACCTTCTGCTGCAATGAAACCATGTCCGCGATCGTCACAGGCGATGTGGAATTCACTGCGCAGAAGTTGTTCTTAGCGCTGTTTTGCGCGGTTTCCGCGCCGCCGCTGCCGGCAACACCGCAACCTGTTTCGTCCATATCTGTGGCGTCGTTACTGGGAAAATCCGGTGCGGAGCAGGCTGGAGTGAACATCGCCGGGGTGAGTGCCGCTGTTGTCGTCGGATGCGTTGTCGTCAGTTTCGCCGGCTTGCTGGGCGCCAAGTTCATGGCAGCCGCCAGAACTAAGGGCGCGAATGGCGCAACGTGATGACGAAAAGTATTGCGACGTTTTTTCGTCCTGGTAGCCATCTCTCCTCCTTTCCGGCTGTCTTACTGCTTCGGTGAATTAGGATCGGTTTTTACGGAGGTCTGAACATCCACCTGAGTGGTGCTTCCGCCAGTGGCTCCGCTGCCGTTACTCTGGTCGCTCGAGCCCGCACTCGCCTGAATCCCTTTGCTCACACCGTAAGTTGTTGCGCTGATGCCCAGAAGCATGAGCACCCCCCCGGTAACTTCCGGGAATTGGCACTTATCGTTGCAGAGCACAAGGTAGAAAAAGCTCAGGCCGATCACTAAGGTAAAAATGAGCAGCTGGAAACGCGACATGCTGGCAGCCCCGGAACCATTGGCTCCTTTCTCCTCCAGTATCCGACTGATGTCGATTGAGCCGAGTGCAATCCCCAGTAGGATCACGAAGCCGAACATGAAGAGCAGGATCAGCATCCCATAGGCCAGGGCAACCTTTGCTTTTTCCATCTGTGAGTTGCCCGGCCCCCAAAAGGCGATTGCAAACGCAACCAACACCGCTAGGACGATGCCTACAAGGAATGCTACGTACATGCGCTTCTTATTATCGTCGCCATTTGCCATGTGATCTCCTATCTCAAAATGTTTTTCAGGCGGCCCAGCAGCATGGCCTGCGCCTTGCCGCCAAGATACAACCCGTGACTGCCAGCCAACGCGGCCAGCAGCCATG